>CALCMV010000066.1 GCA_937967535.1 uncultured Saprospiraceae bacterium | reverse complement strand
GATTTACGTGCTTCCTTACCACCTTTCAGCAAGATTTTATTCCCTGCTTTGAATGCCAATGAAGCCGCCTCAATCGTCACATCCGGGCGCGATTCGTAGATGATAAGGATATTGCCGAATGGCACAGATTTATTCTCAATTCGCAAGCCGTCCTCGCGTGTATGTGCGTAGCGTATCACGCCTTCGGGGTCTGCGCCCGCACGTACATCGTGGAGGGATTTTATCATGCCATCCACCTTTTTATCGTTGACTTTCAGACGGTCGCGCATAGATTGGTCATTGCCCGTGTAGGCTTCGACTTCCTCGCGGTTTTGCGCGATAATTATCTCACGATTGGCATCCAACAATTCCGCCATGCGAGTGAGTACGGCGTTTTTTATTTCGGTAGAAAGGGTTGTGGAATTGACTGTTAATTCTTGTAGCATATTGTCTTTTGTGGGTTGACGATTGGCGGTGGATGGTGGGCGGTTGACGGTGAACGGGAAGCATTTTTATTACATTGGATTAGGTTAAAATTTGAACTTATCGTTTAAACCTTACAGGTTTGGTTATCAAGATTTTAAGCCTAATTTTAAATGAGTATAAAAACTTCCTGTTTCGCGTCAGCCGTCCACCATCCACCGTCCACCGTCAACCATATTGCTTCATCACCACCCGAATTAAATCGGATAGGTCGTCGCATTTTTTAATCAATATATCGGCTTTTTCAGGCGCAATTTTCTTCAATTTGATACCGGAATGAATCATTGCAGCAAGGTCGCCGCAATAGCCTCTGGCTTGGAGTAGTGCGCGTCGCTGTTCTCCCTTATCTTCCGCCTCAAAACTATGCGCCAGCGACCTCGACAGCAAAGTTGCCGCACTACAGGTTTGATGCTCATAATCAATGTCGAATGAGATACCAAACTGTGCATACACTTCGTTGGCGAGGGTACGGGCTTGTTGCCATGCAGTCTTGTGTTCGGTGGTAGACATAGGTACGAATTTATGCACAAAGATAGTTCTTTAATGATAAATGCTTAAAGATTAATGAGGGATTTATTGGACATACGTAGCGTAATGCCTCCGGCTTGCGCCCGTAGAACGGTGCTTCCAGCCCGTTCCTCGCGTATGTAAAGCAAGAACGGACTGTAAGCACCATTCTATGAGATGCGTAGGGTAATGATATATGCGAATTATAAGGCGAAATTCCTTTGTTAAAAGTAGATATTTGAGTATTTAAACACCCATTTTTCATAAAAATATTCGCCTTGCAACTATTCCCTATTTTACTCAAACACCTCCGTGAAATACAACAAACAAAAAATTATTATCAACATGACAACAAACAAATTTGTATTGTCGGTATTTTCCTGTAATAATTCTAAAATAGTGCTTCTGTACTTTATATCTTATATCATCTTCTTTAGCTGTAAGAATGATGAAAATACCCCTATTGAGGATGTATTCAAGTTAGGATTTCATGAAATATATGAAGAGGCAGATAGCAAAGTGCTTCTGTCTGGCAATGTCTATCCCAATCCCGGTTTAGTGTTTCTATATTTAGATGAAAGTATTGAAAAAGTGATGATACATGTGGATATAGACAGTTTACAAAATTGTGAAATTAATAGATTAACCTTATACAAATCAGGTGAAAGTATCTTTTTAAATAACCTTGAAATGAAAGCGTATAATGAGGATTTATCTGCTTTTATTAATACACTAAAATTTAGAATAAAAATTGCTCCTTTTGTACCTTCATATAGAGAGATACGCAGTAAAACGATGCTTTATTTTAGTAGAGAATTATTTTTAGAAACATACAACAATAATGTTCATGATACGATTACAGCGTTGAATCCTAGTTGGTATCACGTTTATTATGGAGACAGTAGTTTTTTACATCTTACAATGTCTCCGAATAAGAAACATGAAGTTCCAAAGTGGGTAAAAAAGGATACTATCCCTTAAATCGTTAAAAATAGAATTACTAGGCATCCAATTTCATCTTCTTATACGCCACAATTCCACTCAAACAAGCTCCCGGAATCCCCTGTCCCGGATAAGTCGTATCACCGCAAACGTAGGCATTTTTGGCAAGTCGCGCATCGTTCATTGCCCATGGTTTGATGCGGAGGTATTGCGGATAGCCGCCTACGAAACCATATTTGCGCCCCGTCCAACCTTCCCACGCACGCGGCGAGGAGGAGTGCGTGTAAGCGATATTTTCTTTTAGTAGAAAACCCTTTTTGACCAACAAATCTGTGACCGCCGTTTCAATTTTTTTTGTATCAAAATGATAATTTTTTTCGGGGTGAAAAATATGAGTACTCACCGACATCACCGACATGCCTTCAGGGGTGCGAGTCGTATCTGAAGGATGATTCAAGCTAATGAAAATACTATCTGAATTGATAATTGGTAGTCGCTCATCTACGTGAATTTGGTGGTGAATACAGTCGAAATCCCGATGCGCTTTGAAGCCGATACCCATACTAAATGCACTGACCAATTGCTTGGATTCGAGGAGTGATTTGCGTTCGGTTTTACCGGATTTCCAGAGGTCGAGCGTGTTGTTGAGTGGGATGCCGGAGACGATTTGTTTGGCTTTCAGTTGAACGGCTTGATTGCGGTGCGTGGCTTCGATTTGATAGTGACCATTCGGCTGATGAATGGTTTGTACTTCGGTGCGATTGAAGATTGTACTACCTTGATTTTCAATATATTCACATAATGGCTGCACCAAATTTATCAAACCACCTTCTACGTAATAATTTCCATAATTGGTATAACACAAAGCAGTCGCACCAAACAAAACATTCACTTCTTCAATACGATTTTGTGCGGTAATGAGGAGTTGTTCATTTACAAAATCAACAAATTTTTTATTCGTTAATAAATTGTATTTCGCTAACATTTTTTTCATAGAAAAAAATGCAGACGGTACATAAGGTAGGTCTTTCGGGGTGAATTTTTTTAACATCGGAAAAAGGTCGCGCATACGCGAAGGCGGAAAACTCAAATACCGTAAGGATGCCGACCACACAAAGCGACTCACGCGATAGCAATGTTCCCAAAAATCACGCTGTCCTTGCTTGCCGAATACCCGTTCTGCCTCGCCAATCCAAGCCTCCAAATCGTGAAATCGTGTCACAGTTTCTCCTGTATTCAGATGCACTTTCATGGGAATTTTCAACTGTTGAGCATTGATATTGATACCCGTTTCATCCAACAAATATCGCAAGGGCATATCCTCATCCAAACCCACCAGAGTCGTCGCACCCGCTTCAAAAACATAACCTTTTCGATAGTACGAACTCACACACCCGCCGGGCAATAAATTTCGCTCGACCACAGCCACATCTGCCCCATCACGCGCCAATAAACATGCCGTTGTGAGACTGCCCATTCCGCTACCTATGACGATGACATCGTATGTTTTGTTTAACTTTTGTTGAATATTTTCCATAAAAAGTTAAACAAAATATTGTTTTTGATGTTCAAAACCTTTGATAGGACGATAATATAATCGTCCAAATTTTTATTTGAAAACGTAAGACGATTTTATAAATCGTTCCCTGTCCTTAAAAACGATTTACAAAATCGTTTTACGCCCTTTACTTGCTATATTGCTATGAATGCAGAAAAGATTATGTCGAAAAGAAACGGTCATCATGTGAATGAAACAACACTACATGTAATCGGTGATGACCATGTGGGAACTGCCTACGATACCCCGATGCGCGAGGATGCCCATGACCTGAGTGATGAGGAAAAAATGGACAAAATCGCCGCCAATTTCCGGGAAATAATGAACACACTCGGACTCGACCTCACCGACGACAGCCTCAACGGTACGCCCCGTCGCGTAGCCAAGATGTTTGTCAAAGAAATTTTCAAAGGACTCCATCCCGATAACAAACCTGCCTCCACGCTTTTCGACAATAAGTATCAGTACAAACAGATGCTTATTGAGAAGTCGATACCTGTACAATCGACTTGTGAGCACCACTTTTTACCCATTTACGGCAAGGCGCACATTGCGTATATTTCGAGTGGAAAAGTGATTGGTTTGTCGAAATTAAATCGGATTGTAGACTACTACGCACGTCGTCCGCAAGTGCAAGAGCGATTGACGATTCAAATTGCAAATGAACTGAAGAAGGTCTTGAAAACCAATGATGTAGCTGTTTATATCGACGCAAAACACATGTGTGTATCTGCACGAGGCATCGAACATCACGGATGTAGTACAGTCACTTCAGAGTATGGCGGGAAATTTTTAAATGAAAATACTCGCGCTGAATTTCTTGCTGCTATTGGCTCGTGATTCGTTGGATTCGTTACTCGTTGACTCGTTACTCGTTATCCGGGAATGACGAATCAACGAGTACACGGATAACGAATAAACGAGTAACGAATACACGAATAAACGAAACACATGGAAAATTTACTAAAGAAAAATGTACTCGTGGTAGGTGCGACGGGCGGTATCGGAGAGGAAACGGTGAAGCTCTTGAAAGCAAGTAGTGCGAACATTTATGTCACCGGACGCAATGCGACCAAGCTGAATGAAGTCGCACAAGCCAACGATATTCCGGCTGAACGTATTTTTGAAATG
>CALCMV010000065.1 GCA_937967535.1 uncultured Saprospiraceae bacterium | reverse complement strand
AAACAACACAGTCGCGTACTACAAACACTTTTACATTTATTATTTTGAATTTTACATTTTACATTTTCATGCTTTCGCTTCGGGCATTTTACATTCTTCTTCCGGCTTTTTGCCGCAAACGGAACAGTCACCGATTTGATTTTTGAGCATTGGGTTATTGGTCGCGCAAGTACCGCGAAATTCTTTGCCGGATACTACCTGACGCAGATTAATCATTAAAAATGACAAACCGAATACCACGAATATAATTGCCAACATGGGCAGAAATGTAGCCATAATTTTATATGTTGTAGTGTTGTCGTGTCCTTGTTTGTATTTTTCGACAACTTATTTGACACACAAAGATAACGCTTTTCTCCTTAATCTGGTTGTGACGACCTGCAACACAAAGGAAAAATTATTTTAAATGGGAGAAATTAACCTTAGAACCTGTTTAAATTTGTGCTGAATTGTAAAAAACTATGAACTGATAGCCTTTTAAACACGTTCTTAGCTTTGCAGGAATTTGAAAAGACATTATCCGTTAGAAAAGAAAAAGGAAATCAGGTATTGATATTTATGTTCGCCACATAAAAATTACAAATCGAACGCGAGTAATTTATTTATTTTTATTTTATAAATAATTAAAAATTAAACTAATACAAATTATAATTTTATTAATTTTTAATTAAAAACGTTCAATATCTAAGTTGGCGAACATATTGATTGATACATCCCACTGAAATTGCTATTCCAAAAATGAAGGAACTCATATAGTGTATATACTGTAGACGGGGTAAATTTCGGAAAATATTAGTTTTCCGAATGAACCCGTTATGACTGCTTTAGCTGTCAAGTGCATTATTATTTTTATTTTTAATTAGTTCAAAAACAATAATATACAAATATTTATTTAACCTACTTGACAGCTAAAGCAGTCATTACAGTATTCGCGGTCAGCCTGTTTAGCTGTCATTACGGATGCTCATGCTAATCTTGACTTTTTCTAATTTCATATTATAAGTCCATGAATGTGTGTCACACTCAAAACATTTACTCATTTATTCATTTATTTATTCATTTATTAGAGTATGTCACAATTTGATTTTTTATTGGAAAATTAGACCGTAAATATGTTATAATTTCAGCATGTTTATAAACTAAGTTTCCGATTAATGAAGAAAACCTGCATCCTATCATCCATTCTTGTGCTTTTGGTCAATGTACTAATCGCGCAATCTATGCCGCCTGTTCAATTTTCTGTTGAAAGGGGAATTTACAATACTGCATTTAATTTAGTATTAGCCTCGGATAGTACTTCTGCGACAATTCGTTATACGCTCGATGGTACTGCACCTACGACCGAAATTGGAATGATTTTCAGCGATACACTGACCATAAATTCATCATCTGCCATACGTGCAATTGCTTATACAGATACGGACACTTCCCAAGTCGTAACACATTCCTATTTATTCCTTTCGAGCGTTTTTCATCAATTTGGAATCCCCGACGGATTGCCCGAAAACTGGGGCGAACATGAGGCAGATTACGAGCTTAGTCCTGCAATTGCGGATAATGCTGAGTATAGGAATATGATGATGCAAAGTTTTGATGAATTTCCGGTGATTTCATTGGTGACAAATCAGGATTTTTTGTTTGATGACAGTCTTGGAATTTACACCAATTCGCAAGAAAGAGGCAGTGAATGGGAACGCCCCGTTTCAATAGAAATGATACGCCCCGATGCTATAGAAGGCTTTCAGGAAAATGCCGGATTGCGAATCATGGGAGGTATTACCCGCAATCCCGAACATTATAAAAAACATAGTTTAAGATTATTATTCAAATCGCAATATGGTGCAAAAAAATTAAATTATCCGGTATTTGGCGAAGCCGGAGAAGATAAGCATAACTCATTGGTTTTGAGGATGATTGGTCAATTTAATGTGACAGACCATCGCCCGTATCAATGCGAAAAAACACAAATTTTTAAAGACCAATTTTTCCGGGAATTACAAGAAAAAATGGGACAACCCGCAGTACGCGGACGCTTTGTACATGTATTTTTGAACGGTTTGTATTGGGGAATGTACAACCTCACCGAGCGACCCGATGCGGCGTATATGGAGGAATATTTTGGTGGAGATAAAGAAGATTATGACGCTATGAATGTCCTCGAACCCGTAGATGGCGATTCGCTCGCTTGGTATGAAATGATAGAAATTGCGGATGCGGGTTTGGATATAGAAGAAAATTACCAAAACATCCAAAATTATCTCGATTTCGACAATTTTTTTGATTATATCCTGCTCAATCATTGGGGATTGAATACGGATTGGGATTTTAATAATTGGTATGCCACTCGCAAGCGCGAGGCAGGTGCAAAATTCCGATTTTTCAGTTGGGATGCAGAGTTTACATTAGCATATTTTGGCGATTATTATCAAGGAACGGTGTATGACCAAAGTTTGCGTCCGTATCCGCGATATATTTTTCAACAATTAATGGAAAATCCCAAAGCTCGCATAGAATTTGCCGACCGTGTGCAATGCCAATGTTTCGGTGATGGTACATTGACGGCTGAAAATACAATCAATCACTATACGGAATTGAGCGAACAAAGCAAAAATATCGCCGTAGCTGAAACCGCACGTTGGGGAGATATGACGGGAATTCAATATACATACAATGAACACATCAAACCGACTACGGAAGATATTCTGAATAATCAACTCCCGAATCGAACCCATGACTTGATTACATTTTATCAAGAGAATGGAGTATTTCCGAGCCTGTCGGGTGTCGAATTTAGTCAAAATGGCGGTATGTTATTGCCTTCGCAAAGTGTTTTTCTGAGCAATCCGAATGTCTATGGCGAAATTTACTATACCACCGATGGCACCGACCCGCGTATGGACAACGGCAGCTTGTCGCCAACAGCAATTTTGTATCAACATCCCCTCGGTGCTTTGGCAAGCATAATGGAGGTAAAAGCAAGGGTAGTACAACTCGCCTCCGACCCTGCCGACAATGAATGGTCGGCAATGTGTCCCAAGCGATTTTTCAAAGCACAAAATTTTAATTCATTGATTATCAGTGAAATAAATTATCATCCCGACAGCCTGTGCAGCAACGGACAAGGGAGCGAATTGGATTATATAGAAATAGTCAATGCGGGAAATCATCCGCTTGATTTGACCGATTGTTACTTTTCGCAAGGCGTAAAATATACTTTTCCTTATCCAACAAAATTGAACCCCGACGAGTACTTTGTGATTGCCGAAAATTTGGATTCATTTGCCCTGCATTATGGCTTCGCCGCCAATGGGCAGTACAGTGGCGCACTCTCCAATGCCGGTGAAACTATTGCCATTCATAATCCTTTTCATCAACTGATTGACTCGGTTGCATTGGATGATAAAAGCCCCTGGGATGCAGGCGCAGATGGAAGCGGCCCTTCACTCGAATTGTTGAATACGGCTTGGGATAACAATAATCCAATCAATTGGTTTCGAGCCAATTACGATTGTGGAGGTACGCCCGGAGCAGCCAATTCACGACAATGTGATTTGGTAGAAGATCGCATTGTTATCAATGAAATAAATTATAATTCAGACAATAGTGCCGACCCCGGAGATTGGGTGGAATTGTACAATCCGATGCCTTATGAATTGGACTTATCAGGCTGGCAATTTTTTGATGAAAACAACGGCTTCACCTTTCCGCAAGGCATCACACTGGCGGCTGGCGACTATCTCGTTTTGGTGGAAGATTCGACCATGTTTGCTTCTATTTTTCCAAATGTAGAGAATTATTTTGGTGAGTTTGGTTTCAATCTGAGTGGGGGAGGGGAGCGCATTACCATATTTGCTGAGGCTATGTGTATAGCAGATTATGTCATTTACGATGATAGTAGCCCCTGGGATACTGCGCCGGATGGTACGGGCGCAACGCTCTCACTCATTAGCACAGGTTTCGACAACAATTTATTTTCTTCATGGATTCCTTCGACTTACCTGAACGCAGCGCGTGGTACACCGGGTAGAGCAAATACACTTTGCCCCACAACTACGGTGACGATACCTGAAAATATTTGTAGTTCGGAAAATCTCGTATTAAAACCCAACAACCTAAATGAAGAAGTCAATTATCAATGGATTGTAAATGGAGATATTGCAAATATCATTCAGTCGGATTCACTCGAAATCACATGGGAAACCACAGGTAATTATACCATCCAATTGCTTACTCAATACCACGAATGTTCGAGTGTTCAATTCCTCCAAATTACAGTGGAAGAGTGTGCGCCACTGCCACCGTCATGCGTCAAAATTGACCTGAAAATCATGCTCGAAGGCGCATACGATACCACAGCAGATTCCATCAAAACCATGCTCAATACCGTCAGAAAATTATTGCCCGGACAAACACCGACGAGTAGCCTTAGCACACCCACTCCGGCAGGTCAGCCTTATGCCCTATCACCCTGGAATTATGCGGGAACGGAAGGAGCAGATTTTACGGATGCAGATTATACGGACGATACGGTGGACTGGGTTTTGGTATCTTTCCGAACTGACAAAGAAGCAAGCTCCGAAATCAGCCGTACAGCCGCTTTATTATTGAATAATGGGTATATAAATTTTGTAGATAGATGTGCTTTAGACTTGTCACAAAATATAGATTCTTTACATATTGTAGTCGAACATCGTAACCATATTGGAGTTATGACTCCCTACAAAATTCCCATTCTAAATGATACGCTGACTTACGATTTTACTTCACAAGACAGCTATAAAGACCCAACCTCATCCGGGCAAAAACAACTCGCCCCCAGTGTATGGGGCATGTTTTGCTGCGATGGCAACCAACATGATATGCCAAGTTTTGACATTAATGGAAATGACAAAGCGATATGGTTTGACAATAACGGATTTTTTGACTTATATATTCCCGCTGATTATAATATGGATGGTGACATCAATGGAGCAGATAAAGCAATTTGGGTAGAAAATAATGGCATTTCATCTAGAGTTCCTAAGTAAAGTTTAAGTTTAAGAACAAGTTTAAACTCAAACTCAAATTTAAACATGCTCTTACATCGGCTTAGGGCTTACTTCACATTTCACCTAAATCTCAACATAAGCCAATAAGCAAAAAGTAACTCTTTGGTGTAATTTTTGATTCAAAAAAAATCTCATGTCACCTAAAAGACAAAACTTGTTAGATAGATAATGAAACTTTTCTTTATTTGTACCTATTCGCATCAAAACATCGTCCCAAAAATTAGTCTACATACCACTATGAAGTTTTACTTATACAAATTTTGAGTAGATAGGTATGTTCGTTTATCCTTGCTCTTCATATCCTTTATATTCATTCTACTCATTCAAGTGATGTCTCTTGTGCATGATTTGCTATTTACCAAATAAGCAAATTATAGCAACTATAAATTTTGTAGTATTCTGCATATGATAATTCAAAAAATGAAATTTTACCGAAAAACACTTTTAATACTTACTTTTTTCTGTGCAATATTCAGTTTGGAAATGCTCGCGCATGGTCCTGTGCATGAGAATATTATACGTGTAACGGAAGAAATCAAAGCAAATCCCGATAGTGCAGATTTGTATCTCCAAAGAGGGCAATATTATCAAATAGATGATAATTTTGATAAAGCCTTTGCAGATTATACCCAAGCACGCGAGTTGGCACCTCATATGCCAATTATTGATTTGCAATTTGCTAAATTATTTGCTAAAAATAATTATGCCAATTCAGCATTAATTTATGTCAATCAATACCTCGATAAGCAACCGAAAAACCTAAAAGGGCTGATGTCGCGGGCAGCCATTTATACCCAACTTAAAGAAGATTCTCTGGCGGTTTTGGATTTTGAAGCAGCCATTGCACAAGCCAAAAAACCTGTACCGGAGTTTTATTTAGATATTTCAACAGCAGTATTGGCTGCTGATTCTACCAATTTTGAAGACGCTATAAAATGGCTGCATAAGGGCGAAGAAGCTATTGGCTTCAACATCGTTTTGCGCTCTCATGCGATTGAGTTAGCCATATTACAAAGCGACTATGACCAAGCAATTATAAACGTAGATGAAATCCTTGAAAAAATGAAACGAAAAGAAAAATGGCTCTTCAAAAAAGCCGAAATTTACGAAATCGCCAATCGCCCCAAAGAAGCCTATGCAACCTATAAGGCTACTTTACAATCTATAAAACAGCTTCCCCGACATACTCGTGGAACACGTTCTGTAGCAGAGTTGCAAGGGAAAGCTGCACTAAAAATCATTAAATTAGAAAAGTATAACGAATAAATTAAGATTAAGCCCAAGTTTAAGAGCATATTTAAAATAGTTTTTGGATAGTTCCAAAAATGAATTTTTAAACATACTCTAAGCTTTTTTTATTTAAACTGCCCTTAGTCTTAAAAATGTGAAACATCTTTAATATGCAGACAAAAGACTACCTAACACTTGTTTTTGTATTCCTGTCTTTTTTTGTTTTTGCCAATAGCAAAACATCCGACCTTCCAACCAATTCCCCCACCACCAGCAATGCAGTCCTGATACCATTCGGAGACTCATGGAAATATCTTGATAATGGTTCCAATCAAGGCACAGCATGGACGGCACCCGATTTCAATGACAACTCATGGGCTGAAGGCAATGCCGAACTAGGGTATGGCGATGGCGACGAAAGCACCATAGTTAGCTTTGGAAATGACCCTGACGACAAATATATTACGACCTATTTTCGTAAAACTTTCACAATAGCAGATGTCACCGACCACAGTGCCATGAGTATTAGTGTGGTGTACGACGATGCAGCAGCAGTATACGTCAATGGCTTATTGGTGCAAAATATCAACCTCCCAAATTCATTTGATTATCAGACAGAAGCTGTTAGTGTTGTTACAAATAATGCCAGTAGACAATTTCAGATACCGACAGCATATTTTCAAAATGGTTCAAATACCATTGCAGTCGAAATTCATCAGAGGAGACCAACAAGTTCTGACATCAGTTTCAATCTACAACTCGAAGATGTAGCAGGTGTAGATACAGATGGCGACAGTGTAGAAGATAATATCGAATGTACCATGATTCCATGTGAAGACTCTGACAATGATGGCACACCCGATTTTGAAGACACTGATGATGATAATGACGGTATCGCCACAATTGACGAAAATCTTCCTGCACCGGATGATGATATTGATGGTGATAATATTCCTAATTACCTTGATTTAGACTCCGACGGTGATGATATTGGAGATGCCGACGACGATTGCGGATTCGATGCAGGACCTGTCTGCTCAAATGGCTGTCCCGATACCGATGGAGATTGTATTGCCGATGCCGACGACGCCTGTCCTACAATTGTAGGTCTTCCCTCTGCCAATGGCTGCCCTGACGAAGATGCCGACGGTGTACAAGATGCCGACGACCTATGTATAAATGATGCCGGACCTGCCTGCACAAACGGCTGCCCCGACGCTGATAGCGACTGTATAGCAGACACCGACGATGCTTGCCCTGCACTCCCAGGAGCTCCCTCTGCCAATGGCTGCCCTGATGCCGATGGTGATACTATCCAAGATGCCGACGATGCTTGCCCTGCACTCGCAGGAGCTCCCTCTGCCAATGGCTGCCCTGATGCCGATGGTGATACCATCCAAGATGCCGACGATGCTTGCCCTGCACTCGCAGGAGTTCCCTCTGCCAATGGCTGCCCCGATGCCGATGCTGATGGTGTACAAGATGCCGACGATGCTTGTATCAATGTAGTCGGTCCGGTCTGTGCAGGAGGTTGCCCTGATTCGGATGGTGATTGTGTAGAAGATAATACAGACGAATGTCCGGGCGTACAGGGAAGTATCCTTGCCAATGGCTGTCCTGATGCTGATAATGATGGTGTTGTAGATTCAGAAGATGTCTGCCCCAATGATGCCGGTAGTGTATGTGCCAATGGCTGTCCTGATGCTGATAATGATTGTATAGTAGATGCCGACGATGCTTGCCCCAATGAGGCAGGAGTCCTCTCTGCCAATGGCTGCCCCGACGCAGACGGCGATGGTGTGCAAGATGCCGACGATGATTGCCCGAATCTCGCGGGCAACGCTTCTGCGAATGGCTGCCCCGATGCCGACGGCGATGGGGTAGGTGACCCACTTGACCTCTGCGTCAATACACCGGGTCCGGTTTGTACAGATGGTTGCCCTGATGGAGATGATGACTGTATTGCAGACGATGTAGATGCCTGCCCTGCTATTGCTGGCGATGCCTCTGCGAATGGCTGCCCCGATGCCGATGGTGATGGGATACAAGATGCGGACGATTTATGTGTAAATGACCCAGGTTCTGCCTGTGCCAATGGCTGTCCTGATGCTGATAATGATTGCATTATAGATACAGAAGATGATTGTCCCAATCTCGCAGGTGATATTTCTGCCAATGGTTGTCCTGACAATGACGGTGACGGCATCCAAAATGCCGACGATGATTGTCCAAACCTTGCAGGCGTATCCTCTGCGAATGGCTGCCCCGATGCCGATGGTGATGGGATACAAGACGCTGACGATGCCTGTATAAATGACGCGGGTGTAGCATGTACCGATGGTTGCCCCGACCCCGACGGTGACTGTATCGGCTCACCTTCCGATGATTGTCCTGATGTTTTCGGTACAACTGCCGGAAATGGTTGCCCGCGTGTAGAACGCGGACCTTATTTACAAAAATTCACACCGACAAGCGTTACCATTCGTTGGAGAACAGACATCAACAACCAAAGTACCGTACACTACGGCACCTCACCGGGCAATCTAGACAATGCAGTCTCCGCCACAGGTACTACCGACGACCACTCCGTCGAAATTACAGGTTTACAACCCAACACCATTTATTACTATGGAATAGGTGACCCCGGCGGATATGCAATTGGTGGTGATGCAGACCATTACTTCAAAACCTCACCAAATGTAGGCGACGAAGGCGACTACCGCTTCTGGGTACTCGGTGACTGTGGTACGGCAAATAGTAACCAACGTGCAGTACGCGACGCTTATTATAATTTTACAGGCAATACACACACAGACGGTATCCTGATGTTGGGTGATAATGCCTATAATGATGGTACAGACAATCAATTTCAATATGCCCTATTTGAAAACATGTATGAATCAAAACTCCAAAACACCGTCATGTGGTCAACACGAGGTAATCACGAAAGAAACGAAGATGTGTATTACGATATATACGATTTTCCCACTAATGGCGAAGCCGGAGGCATGGCTTCCGGTTCAGAAGCATACTATTCATTTGATTATGGCAATGTCCATGTCATCTCATTAGATTCTTATATTTCAGATAGAAGCTCAAATGGTGCGATGATCACATGGCTCGAAAATGACCTCGCTTCTACCACCCAAAAGTGGATAATTGCTATATGGCATCACCCGCCCTATTCCAAAGGTTCGCATGATTCGGACACAGAAGGTCGTATGATAGAAATGCGTCAAAATGCTGTGCCAATACTCGAAGCCTATGGCGTTGACCTCGTTCTCTCCGGGCATAGCCACTCCTATGAGCGTTCATATTTGATGAAAGGGCAGTACGGTAATTCTTCCACCTTTGACCCCGACCAACACGCGCCCGATACCGGATGGGGACGCGAAGATGTAGATTCTGTCTATACCAAAACAATAAGCGGTGTATTTGCGGGAGAAGGTGCCGTATATGCCGTAGCTGGTTCTTCAGGTAGAATCAGTAATGCACCCCTCAATCACCCCATCATGAGGACAGATTTTGTCCAACTTGGCTCACTCGTACTTGATGTAAGTGGTGATAGAATGGACGTAACATTCATCAACAATTCAGGTGGAATACCCGATTATTTTACAATAGTAAAAGACACTGAAGCTTACGGCGATAATAGCGACTTAGACGGCGATAGTGTGCTTGATTCAACGGAATGTCCAAATGGTTTCCCATGTCGTGATTCTGATAATGATGGTATCGCTGATATTTATGATACAGACGATGATAATGATGGTATCCCTACCATAGATGAAAATATAGCAGGATTTGAAAACGTAGATGGTGATGCACTACCCAACTATCTTGACCTCAATTCGGATGGTGATAGTTTGACGGATTCACAAGAATGTAGCAGCCTCCCATGTGCCAATACAGATAATGATGGTTTACCAAACTTCCTCGATACCGACTCCGACGGCGATAACGTGTTAGATGGTATTGACCAATGTTATCTTGAAGCAGGCACAGTAGCCACCAATGGCTGCCCTGATGTGGACGGCGATGGCATTCAGGATTCTGATGACAACTGCCCTACCGAAGTAGGACCGATTTGTACAGGTGGTTGCCCTGATAATGATGATGATTGTATTGCAAATGCAAGTGATGATTGTCCTGATGTAAAAGGAACAAATGCCAACAACGGCTGCCCCCAAGTCATTCGTGGTCCTTATATTCAAAAACTAACGCCTACAAGTGCCGTAATTAAGTGGCGTACAGATGTAGCGATTAGTTCGGGGGTAATTTATGGAGCGGCAGGAATGGCAATTGATAATGTAGTATCAGACCCCGTTCTTAAAACAGACCATGAAATAGAAGTGACAGGACTGACCTCTAGTACCAGATATCGCTACAGGCTCGGAGATGAAGATACTCCATTTACCGACGTTGATATATCTACCTATTTCCAAACTTCTCCCACTGTAGGACAAGATGGTGCTTATCGTTTCTGGGTATTAGGAGATTGTGGTACAGCAAATAATAATGCCCGTGCCGTCCGTGATGCTTTTTACAATATTCAAGGTGTTAGTCATTTGGATGGTATTTTGATGCTCGGTGACAATGCCTACAGCTCAGGTACAGACGCACAATATCAAAATGCTATATTTGAAAATATGTACGAAGACCGCCTCAAAAACTCCGTACTGTGGTCAACACGTGGCAATCACGAATTCTTTGCCGATGTTTACTACGACATTTTCACTTTTCCCACAAATGGCGAAGCAGGCGGTTTGGCATCCGGTACAGAAGCCTATTATTCATTTGATTATGGAAACATCCACTTCGTAGTATTGGACTCATACGGATCCAATAGAAGCTCAAACGGTGCGATGATCACATGGCTCGAAAATGACCTCGCACAAAGCACCCAACGTTGGACAATCGCTTTCTGGCATCACCCACCTTATACAAAAGGTTCGCACGATTCAGACGTTGAAACAGCACTTATCGAAATGCGCCAAAACGCACTCCCCATACTCGAAGATGCAGGCGTAGATTTGGTCATGTCAGGTCACAGCCACTCCTATGAGCGTTCCAAACTCATAAACGGTCATTACGGCTTTTCACCTTCTTTCAACCCTAGTGCAATGGTTGTAGATGAAGGAGCAGGACGACCTACATACTGCAAGCAAGAAAGCGGCGTATTTGAAGGAGAAGGAGCGGTATACATTACAGCAGGCTCATCAGGTAGGATTTCCGGCGGCTCGCTTGACCACCCCATCATGGAAGTTTCGCTCAATATGCTCGGTTCATTAAGATTAACAGTAGAAGATACCGTTTTACTCTGTCAATTTAATACACCTACCGGCAATCAGGACTTCTTCAGAATTACGAAGAAAAATGAACTGTTGACGGATGCCGACAACGATGGTATCTTAGATAGCGATGAATGTCCCGGCGGTCGCCCATGTGCAGATTTTGACAATGACGGTATACCTGATTTTAATGATACTGATTCGGACAATGACGGGATTAGCGACGCAGATGAATGTCCCGGTGGTGTACCTTGTATTGATACAGACGGCAGACAAGGACCGGACTACCTTGATACCGATTCTGACGACGACGGTGTCAGCGATGCCAACGAATGTCCCGGCGGTATCCCCTGCGTCAATACCGATGGTATAGGTTTGCCGGACTACCAAGATGAAGACAGCGACGAGGATGGTGTGCTAGATGGTTCAGATTTTTGTCGTACAATTGCAGGACACCCTTCTGCGGTAGGCTGCCCCGACCAAGACGGTGATTCCATACAAGATTCACAAGATGCCTGCCCTAACGATTTTGGCTTATTGATTTACGATGGTTGTCCTTGCCTCAAACTTAATTTCACCGTCTATCTCGAAGGACCATACGACGAAGCAATGGATGATATGTCCACTTTATTGGGTAGTGAACGTCGTCTTTTACCCGGACAGACTCCCTCAAGCCCGCTTGCTCTGCCCACACCTGCCGGACAACCCTACTCTGGTGCCCCGTGGAACTATGCAGGTATAGAAGGTGAAACCTTTACAGATGCAGATTATTCGGCAGATGTCGTAGATTGGGTACTCATTTCTTTGCGTACACAAACGGATAAAGCAAGTGAGGTAGCACAAGCCGCCGCACTCCTGCTCAAAGACGGTACGATACAATCTGCAATGAATTGTCCGATTGAAGTACAGCAAGCCGGACCATTCTACGTTGTCGTCGAACATCGCAACCACATGGGGATCATGTCTCCCGTACCGCTTGAGGTGTTCAATGGAGAAATGACTTACGATTTCTCTGCACAAGATTCGTTCCGCGATGCGACAAGCGTAGGGCAAAAACAACTCGCCAACGGCAAGTGGGTCATGCTTGGAGGAGATATGGATCAAGCGGCAGATAGTCAAAGTTATGACATCAATGGCACGGATAAATCGATTTGGGAAACCCTCAACGGTGAATTTGACCAATACGTCCCTGCCGATGTCAACCTTGATGGCGATGTAAACGGCTCGGATAAAATTCCATGGGAGAATAATAACGGTAACAGTTCTCGCGTACCGAAACAATAAATATTTATTCGCTGACATCAGGCAATTGGAAATAGTAAATTGGTCAATTTATTTTTTCCAATTGCTTGAAAGCGCAAGGTCTTCCGGTCTTGCGCTTTTTTGTTTGTCCAAGTTTATATCTGGACTTTGGGCATTTTGGAAATTCGGTAACTGGGAAATTCGATGTTAAATCGTAAATAATTGATTATCAGTTATTTAAACTTTATTAATATAAAAAATATTCAATTAATTTAACTTTATAATTATTTGATAAAAAACAATTTACCTAATACCAAATTTCCTAATTCCCTAATTCCCTAATTCCCCAATGTCCAAAGTCCTGTTATATAGCACCCCTATTTTTTAATTTGGTTTTCTTCTGGGAAATAGGCGTTTATCTGAATTTCTTA
>CALCMV010000064.1 GCA_937967535.1 uncultured Saprospiraceae bacterium | reverse complement strand
AACATTTTGACGGCAACTTTTACACTTACTTTTCCCCTTGAAAACGGTTATTTATCCAGATAAACGCCCATTTCCAAGAGAAAAATTAAGCGCAAAATTTCCTCGTCAAAAAAGTTAAATTCTTACCCTAAAAGAGTATAGAATGTAGCGCAAACCTAGCGCAACACTTCCAGTTCGCGTCATGTAGAACGACGCTTCCAGCTCGTTCCGCGTTGGTTTTGCAAAATATACGCAAGGCGCGAATTGGAAGTATCGCGTACATTCTCAATAGGCTCGTTCATTTTTCCCCTCCATAAAAATCATGAAGGCGCGATTTGCCACCAAATTGCCGCCCGGTGTCGGATAATTGCCTGAAAAATACCAATCTCCGGTATTGTGCGGACAGGCTTTGTGCAATCCTTCGAGGGTCTGATAAATGACTTCTACTTTTGGTGTAATCTCTTTTGGCGTGACGATTTCTGCGATTTTTTGAGAGATTTTTTCATAGGAAAAAAGGTCGTATAGAGCCTTGACTTCGTTTTTGACCCTTTTCTTGGGTTGCTTCAGTGAGGCTTTGCAGCGTTTGTAGGTTTTTGTCAATAATTTTTCCTGCCCGGTCTCTTTTAGTAAGGCGACGAGTGCTTGAAATGCCACAAAATCCTTCATGCGCGACATATCAATTCCATAGCAATCAGGATAGCGAATTTGTGGTGCAGAGGATACGACAATGATTTTTTTCGGTTGCAATCGGGAGACAATTTTCAAGATACTTTGCCGCAAAGTCGTACCACGCACGATAGAATCGTCCATCAAAACCAGCGTATCCTTACCGTTTTGTACAATGCCATAAGTCACATCATACACATGCGATACCAATTCGTCGCGGGTCGCACCATTGCTGATAAAGGTACGGAGTTTGGCATCTTTCACCACGATTTTTTCCATGCGGACGCGCGTATTGAGGATTTTTTCGAGTTTGGCGGCTTTGATTTTATTGCCCAATTCAAGGATTTGGTCTTTTTTGCGCTTATTCAATTGGTCTTCGATGCCTTTCATCATCCCATAAAATGCCGCCTCTGCCGTATTCGGAACAAAGGAAAAAACCGTATTGTCAAAATCGTAATTGACCGCTTCGAGTATAGATTTGGAAAGTTGTCTGCCGAGTTGTTTGCGTTCCAAATAAATATCTCTATCGGTACCCCGCGAAAAATAAATCCGTTCAAACGAACAAGGTGTAAGCCTTTTTTTTACTGCCACTTGTTCTACACTTATTTTCCCGTTTTTCTTGATGATAAAGGCATGACCGGGCGGTAGTTCGCGGACATCTTTGTACAGCACATTGCAGGCGGTTTGGATGGCAGGACGCTCCGAAGCCACCACCGCAATCTCCTCATCGTAATAATAATAGGCAGGGCGAATACCCGCCGGGTCGCGCACTGCAAAAGCGTCGCCATGCCCCAACATCCCCACCATCGTGTAGCCTCCGTCAAATTTTTTGATAGACCGCCGAATGATACTTCGCAAATCAATACTGTCATTGATAAGCAGTGCAATTTCCTGATTGCTGTATTCTTTTTGTTTGTAATAGGCATATAGTGACTCTACCTCATTGTCGAGAAAATGTCCGAATTTTTCGAGAATCGTCACAGTATCGGTTTTTTCTTTGGGTGATTGACCGAGTTTGACGAGATGCCCGAAAAGTTCATCTACATTGGTCAGGTTAAAATTTCCTGCCATGATGAGGTTGCGATTCACCCAATTATTTTGCCGCATAACGGGATGGCAATTTTCTATCCGATTGCTACCATGCGTACCGTATCGCAAATGTCCCATCAATAGTTCACCCATGTATGGAAGGTTGGCTTTCAGCCATTTAGGTTTGTCGAGATAGTCTGATTGAAGTTCATTGAAATTGGTATATACGCGGTCAAAAATATCCTTGATAGGTTTCGGCTCATTGCTTCGGCGGCGACTCGCGTAGCGCTTGCCCGGCTTGGTGTCGAGTTTGAGCGTAGCGATGCCTGCACCGTCTTGTCCGCGATTGTGCTGTTTTTGCATGAGCAGATACAGCTTGTTGAGTCCGTACAGTGCCGTACCATATTTTTTATGGTAGTAGTCTAGAGGTTTGAGCAAGCGAATGAGGACAACACCACATTCGTGCTTGATAGCATCACTCATATTGGTGATTGATGATTAGAAATTAACTAAAAGCCAAAATTACACTTTTTTAAGCAATAGTGTGGGCGAGTATTTGTTTTGGGTGCAGGGCAAATCTTTAATTTTCAATGATGATAGCTCCGTAATGATTGCTTTAGCTATCAAGTGGTGATGCAAAATTATTGTATAGATAATTGATTTAAAGTTAATTATAAATTTAAAATAAAAACACTTGACAGCTAAAGCAGTCATTACGGTAGCTCACCAAAACATTTTTTTTGCAAAATTAAAATCTGCCTTGCTTTTCATTTAAATAAAAAAATGCGACAATACAGTATTACCGCATTGTCGCATTATATCATTAAAAATATTCATTCATTCATTCACTCACTCACTCAAAATTCACTCATTAATTATTATACATCATAAATCGCATCAATCAGGTCTTTATATTTCTTGCGAATGACGCGGCGTTTGACCTTCATAGTCGGTGTCAATTCTTCGGTAGAGACATCCCAGGGGTCGCATAGCAGGTCAAATTTTTTGATTTGTTCGATATGACTAAATTCCGGATTGACTTCCTTGATAATCTCCTCAAACTTGGCGCGTACCTTATCATTTTTCAGGGTGTCGGGCGAGATACAGTGCAAGGTTTCATTGTGCGGGCTTTTGTGCAAGGTGCAAGGCACATCATTGTCATCGCACCAATCTTTGAGGGCTTCGGCTGCGGGTACGATGAGCGCCGATACGAATTTTTTGCCTTCGCCTACGACCATCATTTGCCCAATCAGAAAATCCTCTGTAAAACGCTTTTCAATCGGTTCGGGTGCTACGTATTTACCGCCCGAAGTTTTGAGCAAGGCTTTCTTACGTCCGGTAATTTTTAGAAACTCGTTGCCTTTGTTGTCTTTCACAAATTTGCCGATGTCGCCCGTATGAAACCAACCGTTTTGCATCACTGCGGCGGTGGCATCAGACTTATTGTAGTAGCCCTGCATGATATTTGGTCCTTTGGCGAGAATTTCGCCTTCGCCCTCGCGGTATTCGCCGTCCGAAGGGTCAATTTTGAGGGTCACGCCTTCGAGTACCGGTCCGACAGTACCGAGTAGCGCACCGCCTTTATCAAAGTGGCTGACCGTAAGCACAGGCGAAGTTTCCGTCAAGCCGTAGCCCTCGCGTATAGGCACACCTGCTGCCGAAAATACTCGCGCCATCTTCGCAGGGCAGGCTGCTGCACCCGTCACGATACCTTTCACATTGCCGCCGAGTGCTTCCCGCCATTTGCTGAAAATCAGGCGGTCGGCAACCTTCATTTTCATGCCGCGCAAGCCGCCGTAAGTTTTGTCGTACTCGTAATCCTCCGTCATGTCCAATGCCCAGAAAAACAGCTTTTTCTTTGTGCCGGTCAGTTCTAATCCTTTATTATAAATTTTCTCATATACTTTCTCCAATAAGCGCGGTACAGTCGTGAAAAAATGCGGTTTTACATTTTGCAAATCGCCTGTTTCGCCACCGAGATTATCGGTACCGGTGTAGTAGACATTTACACCACTCAGCATATAAGTGTATGAAACATTGCGCTCAAAAATATGGCACAAAGGCAAGAAACTCAAGGCTTTGTCGCCCGGATTGAGTGGCACACGCGGCATCACATTTTTGACATTACTCAAAATATTATTGTGCGAAAGCATGACACCTTTCGGATTGCCCGTAGTCCCGGAAGTGTAAATGAGCGTAGCGAGTCCGTCCGGGTCTACGGCTGCTTTTCTGCGCTCTACTTCACTGTGGTCACCTTCCTTGAAGATGTCCTTCCAATACGGCGCATCATCTACTTTATCGAAGGTGTAAATCTCCTCTAAAGTCGAAATATTGGGCTTGGCATTGCGTACTTTTTGGAGCAAATCTCCCTTTCCATCCATACTGACGAAGGCGAGTTTTACTCCTGCATCGTTGAAAATATACTCGTATTCGCGCGGGCTAATCGTAGGATATACCGGCACGCCAATCGCCCCGACCTGCTGCAAACCAATGTCCATAACGTTCCATTCCGGACGATTTTTGTAGGAAATTAGAGCGATTTTATCGCCCGCTTGTACACCAAGTTCAATTAAACCACGACTGACCCGGTTCGCATCATCTATGAATTGTTGTGTACTCCAAAATGTCCAACCGTTTTCCGTTTGATGTCCGATTGCTTTTTCTTGCGGACAATGCTTTAATTGATAGTAGGGGATGTCAAAGAGATTTTTGATTTCGTCCATTTTCTTAATAAATTCCATCCCGATAGTTATACGGGATAAATTCCAAATTCCAAATTGAATGCGAATTGAGCGCAGTATTTTATTGAAATTTGAAATTTCTAAAAATAAATTGCCGTTAAAATTAAATAAATAAATACAATTATTTGAATTTTTTGAGAAACATTGGTTTTTGTTTGGGTTAAATATATGTAAAAATTTCAATACATATATTTTTTATTGGAAATAGATTTTGGGGATTTTTCTCAACTCATGTTACGGTTTTGTCACTTTATAAAAAAAACACCAAAAACTTATCTTGCTTTTCGCCAAGCCTTCCTATCTTGTTTTTTCAAATTTAAAAATTAGAAACAAAATACGCTTATAATTAGCTCTTGATGTATATAAAGTTTTGATTATCAAAATTTTAAACCACCTAAAAATCAACATTTATTCATTCAAAAATACTCATAAACCATGACCAAAACCTATTTACAAACTATATTTATCAGTCTGATATTTTTAAATATCTCCACAAACATCCACGCCCAAACCCCGCCCAACGACGAATGTAGCGATGCCATCTCACTCACGCTCGGCACACAGATTACAGGTACAAATATCGGAGGAACGGCGAGCCTTGCCGAATTTGATATGTTCACAGGCTTGGGTATTTTGGCGGTCTGCAATCCGCCGAATGGTTTTGGCATTGAGAATGCGGTGTGGTACGAATTTACGGTAGAAAATGAAGGCAATCACACCCTGGCACTTACCAATACCGTTTGTGCTTTGTCTTATGCTGTTTATCCTATGGAGGATATTAGTTGTGACAATATTTTTCAAAGTACGCTCAATAGCGACCGCGCTTTTTGTGTGGCTTTGGGTGCGGGTAGCGATTCTACTGTGATGGTGATGGAAGAAGGCTCGTATTATCTCATTATTGATGGTGCGGGAGGCGTTTCTTGCGATTTTAATTTAGAAGTATATGAAGGTCCGCTTTGCTCGCCACCGGAAAATATAGAAATAGATGCAGACATCACTTTTGCCGGGTTATCTTGGGAATCAGAGGGTTTTACTTTCAATATCGAATGGGGCGAAACAGGCTTCGCACAAGGTACAGGCACGATGCTCTCTACGACAGACAATACTTACGTGTTAGAAGGCTTAGACCCCTTGACGACTTATGATTTTTACATTCAAGCCGACTGCGGTGCAGTGGGTATCAGCGATTTTGCAGGTCCGTTTAGCTTTACGACCTCGGCACTACCGGTGGATTGCCCCGCCCCCACGAATTTGGCGGCAAATAACACCACCGATACCTCTGCGGAATTGACTTGGGAAAGCGATGTCAACATTTTTGATGTGGAATGGGGCGAAACGGGTTTTACACCGGGTACAGGGACAAGCATCGTAGAAATCGGAAACATGGCGGATTTAATCGGTTTGATGCCCTCTACGACTTATGATTATTACGTTTGCGCTCGTTGCCCTGATGGGATGGGCGGCTTTGTCATTTCTGAATGTGCCGGACCTTTTACCTTTACGACCTCCGCACCTCCATGTATATCTCCAGATGGACTCGCAGCCGAAAATATTACTGATACCTCCGCCGATTTGACTTGGATTTCCGACGAAACAATTGTCAATCTGGAATGGGATGAAATAGGTTTTATGCAAGGGACAGGTATGAGCGTCACCAATGTCACAGCACCTTTTAATCTGACCGGATTATTGCCCCAAACAGCTTATCAATACTACGTTTGTACGGTCTGTGACGATGGTTCGGAAGAATGTGCCGGACCTTTTACCTTCATAACTGCCGAGCCTCCCTGCACACCACCGGATGTACTTTCAGCCGGAAATATTACCGATACATCTGCCGATTTGACTTGGATTACTGCGGAGACGACGACTAATATCGAATGGGGCGAAACAGGCTTCGCACAAGGTACGGGTACGACTGTGGAGGATATTGCCTCTCCATTCAATCTGACTGGATTATTGCCCGAAACATTCTATGATTATTATGCTTGCACAATTTGCGATGATGGTTCAGAAGAGTGTGCCGGACCCTTTACCTTCATGACGGAGGTGGCATGTACGGTCAACTTGGGACTTTCTACCACGAGCACGCCCGAAAGCGGCATCGGGGCAAATGACGGCAGCATCAATCTTAGCATAAACGGCGAAGGCACAGCACCTTACACCTATTCGTGGAGCAATGGTATCATCAGTCAAAATCCGGTCAATCTTGCGGTGGGCAACTACTGTGTCACCGTCACCGATGCCAATGGTTGTACCGATAGCATCTGCGAAAATGTCGGTTCTGCCTGTGCCGACGATTGGGGTTTTACTGCCACCGTAGAATATGAAAGCGGCGTAGGTATGAGCGATGGTACTATTGACATCAACGTTTCGGGAGGCGTTTTGCCATACACATACGCATGGAATATCGGTGCCACTTCACAAGACATTAGCGGCTTACCGGGCGGCACCACATACAGCGTTTTGGTAACGGATGCGACAGGCTGCATCCGAATTTATGAAGTTTTTATCGGAACAGACTGCCCTCAAAATTTTAACCTCATCGGACAAATCATGGATATGGAAATCGGCTTGATGAACGGCGCGATTAATATTACCGTCAACGGTGGCACGCCGCCTTACGTATATTCATGGAGCAATGGCGCAAATACCCAAGACATTAGCGGACTCGCGCCCGGCGACTATAGTGTCGTTGTAACAGATGCACTAGGCTGCAATGATGCTTTTGTCGGAACAATTGAAGCCGTTTGCCCTCAAAATCTGGGTATTACATCCGCGATTAGCGACGAATCTGCCTTAGATGCAGGAGATGGCGCGATTGATATTACGGTCAATGGTGGTACACCGCCCTATCTTTATTCTTGGAATAATGGAGCAACTACACAAGATGTTTCCGGCTTAAATGCAGGCTCTTATTGTGTCATTGTATTTGATTCGGGCGGATGTACGGCAAACTTATGTTTTAATATAGGCGAAGGTTGTCCCGCCGAAATTATCTCCAATATTGAAGTCACAGAACAAACAGCAATAGGCGATAATGATGGCGAAATTGACATAGAAGTAATCGGTGGAAATCCAATTTATACCTATATATGGGATAATGGCTCCACCAATGCGGACCAAACAGACCTCGCCGAAGGTATGTACTGCCTAACGGTGACAGACGGCTTGGGCTGCATGCAGGCTACCTGTGTAGAAGTGACTACATTTTGCCCTTTGGATTTTGGCGTTACGGCAAATATCACCCATGAAAGTATCGTATTTACAGGAGATGGTGAAATTGATATTACGGTCAATGACGGAGTGCCGCCCTACGCTTATTTTTGGAGCAACGGACAAGCTACGGAAGACCTTAGCGCACTTGCGCCCGGCGAATATTGTGTACGTGTAACGGATGCGGAAAACTGCATTGATAATGTTTGTTTTATAGTAGATGAGGGTTGTCCGCCCAACTTCGTAACGGTAGTGGATATACAAGATGTCTCCGTTTCGGGCTTGGCAGATGGCAGCATCAATCAAATATTGGTCAATGGTACGCCGCCTTATTCATTCGATTGGAGTACCGGAGAAACAAGCGAAGATATTAGCGGTCTCCCCATCGGTATCTATACCGTAACCATCGTAGATGCAGAGGGTTGTATTGAAATTGCCGAATACGAAATTGACCCCGAAGAATGTCCCGAACTCATCACAGACGTTGAGATTACCGAAGTTTCTACACAGGATGGCAGCGATGGCGCAATTGATATTACAACAGGCATAGGCGCACAACCACTGACCTACCAATGGAGTACAGGCGAAACCACCGAAGACATTGGCGGCTTGAGTGCAGACCGCTATTTCATCACCGTCACCGACGCAGCAGGTTGTATCACACAGAGATTCTACGACCTCGACGAGCCGGTGAGCATCAACAATATTGACGCACTAACAGATGTACAACTCTTCCCCAATCCCACACAAGACCACACTCAACTCTACCTCACATTTGACCGTAGTGTGGATGTACAAATTAGTGTGATGAATATTGTCGGGCAAATACTCGACCAAAGCACTCAATACAATATTTCCAATGCACAATTTATTTTTAATTTGGAAAATTACGCTGACGGACTCTATTTTATTCGCATTGAAGCAGATGGACAGCAATTGACTGAAAAACTGATAGTTAGTGATTAATACTGCTCCATTTAAATACTAAATTAACGTGAAATAATGCGTGTGTTTTGCTCTATTTTAATACCAAATTAACGTGAAATAATACGTGTGTTTTTATTGTATTTAAATGCTAAATTAACGTGAAATAATGCGTGAGATTTTGTTTCGCGTTAATTTGGTATTTACCGAAATAAAAAATACGTATTATTTCACGTTAATTTGGTATTTACCGAAATAAAAAATGAATTATTTAAACTAAAACTTCCCCTACAACTGTACGGGATAAACTTAAACTTAAACTTATTCTTAAACTTAAACTTTCTCTCGCTACTCATATGAATTTTTTACCAAAATCAATAATAAATTATGCAGAGGCACATACGACCCCGACCTCTGATTTACTCAAAAAACTTGAGCGCGAAACTTGGGTCAAACGCCTGCATGCGGGTATGGTCTCGGGTGGCTATCAGGGGCAATTTCTTAGGATGTTGAGCCAAATGATAAGACCAAAACGGGTCTTGGAAATCGGGACATTTACGGGCTATTCGGCGATATGTTTGGCGGATGGACTGAGTGAAGACGGGCTGCTACATACCATCGAAATTAATGAAGAATTGGAAAACCCGATTCAAACATATTTTGATGCGGCAGGCTTGAGCAATAAAATTCAACTCCATATCGGTAATGCGCTCGAATTGATACCGGGCATCCATGAAGAGTTTGATTTGGTCTTTATTGATGCCGATAAAATTAATTATTCGCGCTATTACGACCTTGTTTTTGATAAGCTAAAAACAGGCGGATATATATTGGCAGATAATGTGTTGTGGTTTGGAAAAGTCACTGAAAATCAACAAGATGAGGACACTGCCGCACTCCACGCATTTAACGAAAAGGTACAAAAAGACCCGCGTGTAGAAAATGTCATGCTGACTGTACGCGACGGTTTGACTTTGATTCGGAAAACCTAAGAAATCAGCCTACTTTGCTGTCAGAAATCTGACCTCTGACAAAAGGCGGTCTGACTTCTGACAGCGAAGCGTTCTCACTTCACCACATCCCGATTCAAAGGGCAACTCATGCAGTGCGAACCACCCCTCGCCCGCGACAGTTCGGAAGAAGAAAGCAGTATCAGCATATCCGAAATATCTTCGGCAGTTCGTTGTTTGTTTTCCAATTCGTTTAGTAGTTGTTTGGCTGTAATAATCTCAAAACCGGATTGTCGAAATTGCTCCACCGTTTTATCATTTCTATCATAACCCACTACTACGCCTTCTTTGATTGCCAATAAATTGCAGCTATCTGTCCACTGCTCGCGCTCGCTGTACGGAAATTGGTTGTCGGCACTATAAATGATATTGATAGCCGATTCGGACACGCCAAAATCTTCGACACTGACCTGTATCAACAAATCTTCTAAATCATCCAATTCTTTTGAAAAATAATTTTGCGAGGACGAATAGGTACGTGAAGCGGCTTTTTCAAATTGCAAAACCCGCAGTTGGTCATGGCGTGCATTGGAGTCTTTATTTGCCAAAAAAGCTGCATAATTTTGTTTTTCGCGGGCAACTTTTTGGGAATATCCGCCGTACATGACCCATGTATCGCGGCGTACTTGTGTAAATATGGTGTCAATGTGCATTTGCGCCCGTACTGCGGGAATTTGCACGATTGAGATGCGTTCAATCTTCAATTCAGGCTGGCTGAAAACGCGGTGAATGATGGCATCGGCAGCACTTTTTGATGTACGCTCGCTACATCCGACAATCAAGTGACCGGGAGCAACCATCATCACATCACCGCCTTCGATAGTGATGATTTTTTCGCGTTGGATCTCATCATCTTCAAGAAAGAAATCGCTGTCTTCGCTGATTTCGATAATTTTTTCCCGACAATTATCAAATAAATTTTCGTGAAAAATAGCGACATACCGCGCAATCAAACTTTCGCGTTTGCGTGCAGGCGTAGCCGATTTGCTTAGTAGCAAATTATCCTTAACCATAATCCCAATATCGCGTGTAAATACGAGATTCGGAACGGGAGGAAAGATGAATTTTTCGCCACCATTTTCTTCAATAATCCCTGTGATAAATACTTTTGACAACTCAACAGGCGGCATGTTTTCAAGCTGATTTTGCAGCGATCGGTTACAATTCTCCAAAGCACAAACGGCGGACACCAAACGAATTTTAGCCTTTTCATTCTCCAAAACATCCGCAAGTAATTTTTGTATGTCAATCACATAGGCAGAATTGAAATATTCGGCTTTGTCGGGTTTGTAGACATCTCTGTTTTCAACACCGTTTTTTGCGTGAAATTCGCTGACGTATTGCGCTTTTTGCGGGTCAAGAAAATATAAAAGCACGCGCACATACTCGTCGTATTCCTCTCGCATTTTCTTCAAATGAACGGTATCATCGTACAACCAATCTTTGAATTTGCTGGGCAAAATTTTACCTATACCACTATCAGGACTATGAATGAGAATTTTTCGCAGCGTACCAATTTCGTTTGAGACAAAGTTTTTCATCTTTATTTATTGTTTGCTTGTTACTTAGTGTCTATATTCTTAACTCTTGCGTGTTTTTGGCAAAAGATGAGTAAATGAGTAGATGAATAAATGAGTAAATTTGAAATGAAATAATGTTTTAATGAATCAATAAACTCAAGCGGAAAAGTATTTACTCATTCACTCATTATGATAGTGGCTTCGCCACGTTGGAGATAAACAAAAAAGCGGAAATTTTCTATGTGAAAATTTCCGCTTTTCTTAAAATTTAAATAATTGACTTTGAAAAAGCCGACAAAGTTATATTCGTTTTACTTTTTCAAAAATTCACTTATTATTCATTATCGAATTAACGCATTGAATATAGTAGCCCGTAGGGGAATCGAACCCCTCTTACCAGGATGAAAACCTGGCGTCCTAGCCGATAGACGAACGGGCCAAAGTAGTGCTTAAATGTTGGGAATGACGAAATGCTTAAATAGCTCATCATTGTATATTAACACATTTCAACATTTAAGCACTGAATATAGTAGCCCGTAGGGGAATCGAACCCCTCTTACCAGGATGAAAACCTGGCGTCCTAGCCGATAGACGAACGGGCCAAAGTAATGTTATAATGTATTTATGTTGTGATGCGATAATAATTATTGTCGCATTTTATCATCTCAACATTATCGCATTTGTGCCGGCATGCTTTTCTTTAAAAATATGCCTTTAGTAAAAAAGCAAGGCAAAGATAATGGCAAAATTTGATAAAATCAAAAACTAAAAGCACTATTTTATAGTTTGAACATTTGAGGTTGCTTATATTTGCACTTCTTGTACTCTTTACACTAAGTTAAATTCTTTATGTTAAAAAAAATAGCCATCAATGGTTTTGGGCGTATTGGACGCTTAACTCTACGTAATCTCCTTGAAAAAGAAAACATCGAAGTTGTTGCGGTCAACGACCTCACAGATAATCAAACGCTCGCGCACCTGTTTAAGTTCGATTCCTCACAAGGAAAATTTGACGGTACGGTGACAGCAGATGATAAATTTATTGTCATTAATGGCAAAAAAATTCGCGCACTCTCCGAACGTGACCCTGCAAAATTGCCCTGGAAAGAGCTTGATGTGGATGTTGTACTGGAATGTACAGGTTTCTTTTTGACGAGAGAAAAAGCAAGTCTACACTTTGAAGGCGGAGCAAAACGGGTAGTCCTCTCTGCACCTGCAAAAGATGCGGACATCCCGACTATCGTACTTGGCGCGAATCAAGAGACTTACAAATCCTCGCACACTATCATTTCCAATGCTTCGTGTACGACGAATTGCCTCTCGCCAATGATTAAAATTTTGGAAGATAACTTCGGTATCACCAATGGTTTTATGACGACGATTCATGCTTATACCGCCAATCAAAATATTCAGGACGGACCGCACAAAGACCTCCGACGTGCGCGTGCCGCCGCCGTCAATATGATTCCGACTACAACAGGCGCAGCAAAAGCACTCGGACGAGTATTGCCTGCTTCTGATGGCAAAATTTCGGCAGCAGCGATTCGCGTACCGATTATCACAGGGTCTATTACCGAATTGACGGTGAATCTGGAAAAAGAAGCCTCCGTAGATGCTATCAATGCAGCCTTCAAAGCACAAGCAGAGGGCGCAATGAAAGGCATCCTCGAATATTCGACCGACCCGCTTGTATCGGCTGATATTGTTGGCAATACACATTCTTGTATTTTTGATGCAGATAAAACGGATGTCAACGGAAAGACGGTGAGACTTATGGGATGGTATGACAATGAAGCGGGCTACTCGGCACGTATGGCAGACCTCGCCGTTATGGTGTGATTAATGGTTAATGGTTAATGGTTAATGATTAATGGTTCTTTGACAATTTTTTGCAAAAATTGTCAAAGAACCTGATTTGAAGCAAACGCATTTTTTTTATTTCGATAAAATACCAAATTTACGTGAAACAAAATACGTTTTAAATTAATCATTAACCATTAACTAAACCCTTGAAGTGCGAGGAAGACCAAAGCACCTGCAATGAAGCCAAGTGCTGCCAACCAAGTTATCTTTTTGAAATACCAGATAAAATCAATTCTTTCCATACCCATCGCAGCAACACCTGCTGCCGAACCAATAATGAGCATACTACCGCCCGTACCCGCAGCATAAGCGATGAAGTGCCAGAGTTTGGCATCCATTGCTTCGGTATACATACCCATTGAAGCAGCTACAAGTGGTACATTATCAATGATGGCAGAGAATACGCCGAGTAACATGATGACGAGGTCTTGGCTCGGAACGGTGTCTTGCAGCCATTCGGCTACGCTTTTGAGTAAGCCGACTTTTTCGCCACTTGCCCCCATGACGGCAGCCGATTCGAGTGCGGTAACTGCAACCAGAATACCCAAGAAGAACAGGATGCTCGACATCTCAATACGCGACAGGGCGTGGTGTGCAGAGTAGCGTTTCTTTTTTTCTTCTGTAAAATCTTCTTCAGGGTGAATGTATTCGGATACCAACCACACGACCCCCAAAGAGAGCATCATACCAACATAAGGAGGTAGGTGCGTGAGTACTTTGAAAATCGGTACGAATATCAAGCCCCCTACACCAACAAGTAGCATGGTGCGGCTGCTCAGTATTTTTTCACTTTCGATGGCTTTGTCAAAGTGACGCTTGGTGGCAGGGGTGAGTTCGCCACGCATGTAAGGCATACGCGACATGACAAATATCGGCACGACCATACAAACAATCGAAGGCAAAACGAGGGTTTTAATCAAACCAAGCGTAGATACTTTTTCGCCAATCCAAAGCATTGTGGTCGTTACGTCGCCGATAGGACTCCATGCCCCACCTGCATTGGCTGCGATAACACCCGCCGAGACGAAATAGAGTCGTTCTTCTTTATTGGGTATGAGGCGACGCATAAGCGATACGAGTACGATGGTAGCCGCGAGATTGTCCAATGTAGCCGATAGGAAGAATGCCAAGACACCAATCATCCACAACATAGTTGATTTTTTGGTGGTGCGTATACGATTGGTAATGACCGAAAAACCTTTGTGGATGTCTACCAACTCTACAATGGTCATCGCGCCAATGAGGAAAAATAAAATCTCCGCTACTTTTCCGATATGATGTAGCAAAACGGGATTGAGGGAGTCTTTGTAGTAGTCGCCATCGTGCAGTACATGACCATGATGGTCTACCAAATCTATGTGTCCGAGTGAAATAAATGCCCAACACAATGCCCCCATAATCAAGGCGGGAACGGTTTTGTCCAATTTTAGGGGGTGTTCGAAGATAATGGCGATGTAACCAATGATAAAACAAGCTATCAGACCTGTCAGCATATTTTTAAATTTAAGCCTAAGTTTAAGTTAATGTGTTTGCCAATTTTGAATAAAAAAAATATTTAAATTATTAATTTTTAATTATCAACAAAAAACAAAGTAGAATTTAAATTCATTTGTCATTCAAAATTCATAATTCAAAATTTGGCGAAGACATTGTTAAGTTTAATAAGTTTAAATCAATTCATTAACTCAAACCCATTCTTTATAATCATTTCATAATCAAATAATTAGAACATTTTTAATTCTAATTATTTTTTTGACAGGCAAAAATAGTAAATTGTTTTAAATCAGTACGTGAATAAATGAGTAAATGCAGTATAAGACAAATGAAAAAATTCGGCTATCAGTGCATAGTTGTCAGTTCATGGTTCATAGTTTTTACAATCAATGTTAGGCAAATTTAGACGGATAGCCAAAAATTCCAAATTCCAATTTTGTTGTATTTCATTGGAGTGTGTAAAACATTAGGGGCATTTTAATGTATTTAAACATAATTCAAAATTGAAAACTGCCACAAAGACACGAAGACACAAAGTATAAATTGCTGATAAGCATGAAAATTCTTTGTGTCTTTGTGCCTTTGTGGCAAAATTAAAGATGTGCCGTAGTATGTGTTT
>CALCMV010000063.1 GCA_937967535.1 uncultured Saprospiraceae bacterium | reverse complement strand
GAAAATTATCAATTCTCCATTCTTAATTATCAATTATTAAGCAGTAACTTCCTCTTCTCTGCGCTGACGAATACCCACCACTGCCGTGATAGACATCAATAAGCCGAGCATGATTAAGCCCCACTCGCCTACGGTTGGGATGTTTTCGACAGTTGCACATCCGGTAGTTACTGTTATGCTATCTGTACAAGCAGCATCAGTATCGTCCGTAAAGTTGACGGTCAATCCGCCATCACCTGTTACGGTATAAACAATCGGAGTACCGTAAGCAACACCCGCATTGCCCTGGTCGTCCGAGAAAGTAGGGAAGTTAGCCGTATCGCTATTATTTACGGTGACTGTGATAGTTGTTACGTCATCACTTGGGTCTTCGGGAGTACCTCCGTCCTCGCACATCGTATCCACAATAGTAGAAATCTCACAGACAGGTGCAGCTACAGAGCAGCTTGTCGGTGCAGTAACCATTTCGGTCAAAGTACAAGTCGCATCTGTATCGTCAGTAACCGTAATAGATACGGCAGCACCATCAGCAGGTAATGTCACTGTGAATGGCGTACCATAAGTACCTGTACCAGAGGCTCCACCAGAAATAGTATAAGTCGTACCCAAATCAGTACCCGTTGGGTCTATCGTCAAAGTAAATGTATCATCAGCAGTATCAGGCGTGCCAGGATCTACACAAGCTCCGGCTGCAAGACCAAGTGATGTCAGTGAGCATGCCAATGGTGTAGAACATGCCATGGGTGCAGTAACCATTTCAGTTAAGGTACAAGTCGCATCTGTATCGTCAGTAACCGTAATAGATATGGCAGCACCATCAGCAGGTAATGTCACTGTGAATGGCGTACCATAAGTACCTGTACCGGCGGCTCCACCGGAAATAGTATAAGTCGTACCTAACTCAGTACCCGTTGGGTCTATTGTTAAAGTAAAGGTGTCATCAGCAGTATCAGGTGTACCCGGATCTACACAAGCTCCGGCTGCAAGACCGAGCGATGTAAGTGTACAAACGGCTGGTGTACAAGCCTCATTGCCTTCATTGAGCGTGGCATCACCCACAGCGATACATTCTGTACCCGCAGCAGCTCCTGCAGCAGCAACTTCTTCTACAGAACAACCATTCCAACCGGTAGCATCTACACAAAGTAGGCCATCAGCACCAATAGAAAGTTGAATCCAACCGTAATGCGTACCACCATCAGTAGCAGAGGTAAACTCTACACCTAATGCCGGAATAGTTGCACAAGCAGGACCAATAGGCAATACATTAGATGAAGGTCCTGCAATTTGATTGATGGCAATTGCTGTACCTGCTGTATTCAGTCCATAAGGTCCAGTGGTGTACGGAGGAATATAAAGTGTTTGGTAAGCTTGCGGAAGACCTCCAACAGTACATCCATTCGGATTACTTACAGGTTCTGCATCAATCGCTGTTAAGATATTAACATTATAAAAAAGATATGAAGTAAAAACATTTACAACAGAACCATAACTACCGTTATAACACAAACCTGCCAATACAGGTGCTGTAGCTGGTGCTGTAGCACCAGCCGAACTGATACCTGCACATACACTAGAACCAGCAGATAATCCAACAATTTGGTTAGCCCCTGCAGTCACATAATTTAGGTTATAATTAACATAAGTAAATGCAGCTTGCACATTATAAATATATTGAAAATTTATATAGTATGTATATAATTGAAGTGTCCATAATCCATCACCTGTACCAAGAGGTCCCGCAGTTGCATATACAGGTAATCCACAAGCAGCAGGGGTAAATGTGGGACCTGTAACAATAGTATTAAATCCCGGTCCTAAAATATAAGGACCTACAGCATAGTATGCAGTAGCTGTACCTGAAGTACTTAGGAAGGTAGATGTAGTGTTGGATATTGTGATATCAGGTGTACCGTCACCATCTATATCTACAGGTAGTGTACCACCTGCCGCTACACAAGTCTGTGCGCTCATATCAGGTGTGAAGGCTATTGCAGCCGCAGCCATAGCAGAGTAGCTTGCAAGTTTGCTCGCAAGTCCTTCCGCTTTGCCACTATCTAAGTATTTTTTAATTTGTTTCATTTTTATTCAAATTTATGGATGACTATTGGTTTTTAATTTTGATAAGAGAGTGTTTTTGCTGAATGCGCGCTCTTATCTGATCAGCATTAGCCTTTTTTTCTCTCGGCTTTACAGTGATGTTTACTGCTTTTTTCTCACCGGAAAATTTTGAGCCTTTCTTTAGCTTGTCTTTAGAGACTTTTTGAGCATTTGGCTTGAGTTCTACCTTTTGAGCATTTGCTTTCTTTTGTTGTAATGTAGCACGTTTGGCTTGGAAATTAGCTAACCTTTCTTGTCGGTCAACTTTTATTTTTTGCTGTGCTTTTTCTTCCACTTTTAGTGCACCTTTAGCCTTCTGCGCTATCGCATCCTGCCCAAAGCACATTAAAAATCCCAAAGCCAGAGCGACCATGGACAAACATTTGATTCTTTTCATAGTAAGAATTTTTAATGAGTAAGTTAGATAAAATTTTAAAAATTATATTTTTTATTAATATTTAAAAGTGTTGAAAAATAACTATATTTATAAGAATATGCCACATAAAAACGGTCAGTATGTCAACAATTGTTTTAACAAAAAACATACTTAAAATTTGACATACAGATATTGCTCCGCACAAATATGATTACATATATTGATACATCTATCCCATTACACAAAATGATTGCAAAAAGAGGTAAATAAAGTTCAGGCTATCAATAAGTTGAGCGTTTGAAGATAAGGTGTAGATACCGAAACTTTACATAGCAAGGTCTGTTGGTAAGACAGACTTCAATTGATTTTTTTTATTAATGTTTGTTAAATAATTATTAAAAAATTTGATTATACAAACATTCCTTTTATTTCTATTAGTTCACAAACTTAATAAATAGTTCATAAATAAAAAAATAAAATGACAATAAAGTTACGCAGCACATTTCCTTTATGGTTTGTTGTTGTAATTTTTATTTTTTTAGGTATTTTAAATTATTGATTTTCAATATTAAATAAATTAAGAATTTATTGTATTTTTCCATGAAAAAATCATTCACGAAAAAATATTTTTTCAATAAAAAAGGCGTTCCGAGTAATCGGAACGCCTTGTATTATAGTGTATTACAGTGTTTTAAGCTGTAAATTCTATCTTCAAATTTAAGCAGTAGCTTCTTCTTCTCTACGTGCGCGAATACCCACGATAGCTGTGATAGACATCAACAAGCCAAGAATGATTAAGCCCCACTCGCCTACGGTCGGGATGTTTTCGACTACTCCACAACCGCTAGCTTGATTGACAGTAGCAGTACAAGTACCATCTGTATCATCAGTGAAAACTACGCTAAGACCTCCTGTACCTGTTACGGTATAAGTAAGAGGTGTACCATAAGTCAAAGCACCGGCATCAGGAGCTACCGAAGCGGTAAATCCTGCACCTGTATTGCTACCTGTAACAGTAACAGTATAAGTGGTAACATCGTCCGCTGCATCTTCCGGTGTACCTGCATCATCGCACATAGATGTAACAGCTGCGGAGATAGCACACATAGGAGGCATCTCATCCGAACAAGTAGGCGGAGCAGCTGCCATCATCATACCTGTACACGCAGCATCGTCTGCATCTGTGAACATTACAACAGTATTGCCGCCTGCAATCGGGAATGGTCCGTAAGAAACAGTCGTACCATAAGCTACGCCTGTATTGCCTTGGTCGTCATTGAACGTATTAGAAGCACCTGCGGCAGGATTATCTCCGTTTACAGTAATATCAAATGTGTAGGTATCATCCGAAGGATCGGTAGGTGTACCGTTATCATTACAAACAATATTCGAAGCCATATCAGGTGTGATACCACACGATTCGCCGGAACAAGTTGCCGGAGGTGCTGCCATCATCATACCTGTACAAGTTGCATCGTCTGCATCAGTAAAGTTTACAACAATATTGCCACCTGCAATCGGGAATGGTCCGTAAGAAACAGTCGTACCATAAGCTACGCCCGTATTGCCTTGATCATCGCTGAAAGTATTGCTAGCAGCCGGGTCGGTATTAGAACCATTGACGGTAATATCAAATGTGAAGGTATCGTCAGATGGGTCGGTAGGTGTGCCGTTGTCATCACATACAATATTCGCAGCCATGTCAGGCGTGATAGAACACATAGGGACAAAACATCCCATACATGCACCACCTGATATCATATAAGGACCACAACCATTATCTCCCAAAGCAATATCTGTAGGATCGCCGTCATTAGCACAGCTAACCGTCATTTCTGTTCCTGCACACATGACACCACCTGCATCATATAGTGATGCTGTAACGTCACCACAGTCTGCCGAGGCATCAGCATCTATCATGGCAGTAAGCGTAGGACTTACCGTATAATCTACACGTACAGGCTGACAGTCAGTAGGATATTCAGCCACCAAGTCACCGTCAGTATCCAAAGCATAGTTAAATGGAACATAGATAAAAGTGAATACCGCATCATCACAAGTCGGATTTATCAAACCAATACTACCAATTACATCCGCACAGGTTTGGTCGAATACAATACTTGATAGATTACCGTCACCGAATGGGTCAGGAAATTCAGCCGCAACAGGAATAGGAGTATTTTCATAACCCGCCGGAGCTGCTGCCGGTACACCACCCGGTGTATAGAGAAATACATCATACACGAATCCTGTACCTACCGGTCCGTCAGCACCTAAGCAACTTGCGAGGTCAAGTGGTGCCTGAAAACCATTGCCATCATTAGGGTCGCAACCTGCACCTGCCGCTGCCGCTGCTAAAGTAACCGGACATTCTGCCGGCTCGCAAACAGCACAAGCAATACTCAAATCAGCAACAGCATCAAGCCCACAAGAAAAAGAATCAGGACCTGCCAATGCAGTGAAAAGCGGGTCATTGGTTGGATTCCACTGAACAGGAACAGCATTGGCTGCCGGATCGCCCGTATTGTCTGAATCACAAGCCGGTGCCGGACCGGGAACTACAAGGCAGGAAGTAGCCGTAGGATTACCTGCTGCATCAGCTACAAAGACCTCTACATTACCTGCTACGGCATCACTGCCATCAGGTAGCATAGGACATACAGGAGGCGTGATAACACCTACTAAAGGCGGATAAATAGCCGTACCACCCGGAATACCAAATGTATTTGCTAATATATCAAAATCTGTTAAAGGAACTCCACCTAATAACATTCCTTCAGTACCATCAGGGCAAGTCACTGTTACAAGTGGTGTGTAAGGTTCAGGGTCGCAAGTCGGATTATCGAATAATACTGTAAGACAATATCCTACCGCATCACCGACACCGTCTCCATCTGCATCAAAGAGGAATATACCATCATTGATAGGTGCCTGTGCAGTTGAAGTAGCTATACCGTCACTTACAGTCATCGTAGTACCTGTCGGGTCTTCACCTGCATCACCGATACCATCTTGGTCGGTGTCAATATAACCAATACAAATATCATAACCATTACAAATAGGTCCATAAGTTTGAGCATTAAACTCAGGGCATGCAACCGTAACATCACAGCAGGCAGCATCATTATAAGCAGCTAAAATAGAGGCTATACTTACTGACATTATAGCTTCGTCATTGCCACTACCATCACCTACTATATCATCTGCTTCACAGAAAGTATAGGTGGCATATAATTCCAAACTAGCATTAGGGTCACATTCGAAGATAGCACAAACATCTGCTGCCGTACCAAGTGAAATTTGACCTGCAAGTACAGCACCTGTCAAGCATGCTGTTGGGTCATTGACCAAAGGACCGGTAGTAATATCTAGTGTAGAACCATCAGCACAAGCTAAAGCTGCTCTAAATTCAAATTCCAAACCTTGTGAACATGAACCAAAAGAAACAGTACAACCCGCAGTAATATCTGCCGTATAATCTAGAACAACATCAGTAGCACCACAATCGGCTGCTGCTGCCGGCGTCAATGTAGTAGCGTTGACAACAATCGGGTCTCTCGTACCCGGAGCTACCAAGGTCTGTACGGTAGTTAGTGTACCTACATTGGTAATCAAAGCATCATCCATCGCACAGAGGTTGCCGTCAGGGTCAGTTAAATCAACAGCAGTTGCCAAAATAAACTGATACTGTGCAAAATACTCTGTATTCGGACACATATCTGCATAAGGTATAGTCTCAACTCCAAATATATCTAAACCATAACTCGCAGGTATCGGAAAACCAAAAGAACCTAAATTAGCTTGTGGTCCAAAAGTCCCACAGGGAGATCCTTGACTCAAATCAATTAGTGCATCTAGACATATCGTACAGCAATTGTTTTGCGGACCATAAAATAAGCGGATACCATAAGCAGCTTCCATGTCAATATCGTAATTACTCAATTCAAAACCAGTAATATCAAATCCCCCTGCGGTCTCTGTCCATGCTCCAAAAGATACATCAAAAGCAGAACCACAGGTATTACCTGCAAGGCTAGTGTCAGAAACACCCGGATCAGAGTTACCCGCATCAGGGTAGCCACAGGCACCATCAAAGCCTACACCCGCACCGGGGTACTCACCTAATGTACCCTGTGCGAAGATGCCTTGTACAGAAAACAGCATCATGCAACAGACAAAGCAGGATATTATAAGATTATTTTTTTTCATAGCATTCTTTATTTTTAGAAATTTGGGCTTCATTTAGAAATAATGATTTAGTTAGAGAACATATCAAAAAGAAAAAACTGTATTCCTGATATGTGTTGGGTAAAATGATTTTTTATTGTCCTTCGGGTAGCACAACGTTTGATGGCAATGTTCCGCGTTGTTTCTCTCTCATTCCATCTTGTTGAGTTTGGTTTGTTGTACCTTCTTTCATTTTCAGAACAGGTGCAGTTTCTTCAACAACTTTCATGTATCTGAGTCCATTACCATTAGCAGGACTTGTCGAGTTGGAAGGCGTATTGACACCATTTCTTGAAATTTGAATCGTACTATTAGTGATGGTCGTAGTAGCTGGTTTTGAAGCCTTAGCTATTCTAAGTACCTGCCCTGTTTTGACATCTTTTACCTGAGCATTATCACCCATCAAGGTCGCTTTTTTAGCTGTGACTGGTGCTGACTGTGCAAAACCTGCTACACAAAAAGCTGCTATTAGTACTAAAAGAGATAGTATTTTTCTCATAAAGTTTGATTTTGTATTTACTTACAAATGAATTTGAATAAGTTTGGTTAATGTTAAATTATAAAATATGATTAGAATTTTTTTGTCATAAATCAATAAAAAGAAGCCCCTTCCCGCCTATTTAGCTCACTATCAATATACTTGTCGGTATAAGGGATATATTTCCCCAAAAATTTCCACGATTGTGTGTTGATACAGGTTCTATCCGTCAACCAACAGGCTTCATTTACTATTTCGTAATATTCTTCTATATTTTTTTTCTTAAATCGGACATGTATATCGTACATGTCATTATGTCGCTTCGAGGGTTTGATATAGATTTTGTTTATCTCCACTTTATCGTCAATCAAAACCCGTTCTTTGGTCAGGCTCAAAGACCTTGTACGCAGTACTGCTCCTCTGCTTCCTATTCGTCTGATTAAATCTTGGTCATATTCCAGATTATCACCAAAACTCAAGCCGTCTACCTCATAGTTTTTTTGGAAAAAATTCCATTTTATCTGAAAAGCATTTGGGTTGAATATTTTATAATACTCCGCCATTTCTTCAATTCTTGGTGCAAAGCCGTCCAATGCCTCCAAATCATAAGCCTGCAAATAGATAAACATTTCTTCTCCTTGCTCAATAAGCCTTTGCTCTATTTCTTTTGGAATAGGCGAATGATTAGTTCGTTTTTGTTCTTGGTATGCTGTATAAGCTGTATTGGTTTGATTATTTTTTAATATTTCCTTGACTCTTTCCTGTGTAGGTGTAAGTGCCACAGTTGTAGCTTCGGAAGCTGAAGATCTAGCACCGTCTTCTTCAACTTGATTGCATGAAAAAGTAAGTATTAGCAGAAACCAAACACTTATTTTTTTCATAATTAAAATATTTAAATAATAATGAATATTAAACTTTGGGCATTAGGTAACTGGGGAATTAGGAAATTAGGCTAACGAAGGCATAACTCGTTATTTATCAGTAAAATAGAAATTGTAATAAAAACAATTTAAAATAAAATGCAAATTATTGATAATAAGGGCTTTACCTAATTTTCCAGTTTCCGAATTCCCCAATGTCCAGTCACTAAAAGGGATGATGGTAAAATAAATTTTACATTTTTTGGGTAGCTTAGTTTTAATTAGTATAATTTTATAAAAAATATAGTATAATACTAAGCCGTCTTTAGAGGAAATCGCTCAAGAGCGTGATTAAATCGAGAGTTGAATATTTATTTGAGAATATTGCAGAGTTTTTGGATGCAATATTGTTGGAGGTTTTGGAAGCCAGAAGAACCTATGGTAAGACAGGCTTCAGTTGATTTTAAAACTTAAATTAAGCATAACTACTTTTAAAAGTAGTTATATATAGTAAAACTTTTATTAAAGAACTTATTACATCACAAACTTAGCAAAAAACTATTAGAACCAAAAAATAAAATGACAAAAAAATTATAAAACTTGTCTTAACAAGCATAAAAAAGATAAATAAGCGGTTTGAGGATATAAAAAAGCCTGTCTTTTCAAAAATCGAAAGACAGGCTTTTGTATGTTAATCGGACTTTGGGGAATTAGAAAATTGGCAAAACATTGTTGTATAATTTCTTATAAAATAACATTAATTAAATGTTTCATATTTTTCAATAAAATGCAATTCCCATAGCTATTAGAATAATAATTAGTTATTCGCATTATTTAAGAAAATAAATCTAATTTCCAAAATATCCAAAGTCCGGTTTTAAAGCATGTAAAATCCACACTCAAATCAAACAATAACTTCCTTTTCACTATACTGACGAATATGTAAAATAGCCAAAATACAGATCAACAAACTAAGCATGATTAAACCCCATTCGCTTACCGTTGGGATGCTGTCAGATGTTGGCGAGAAGTCAAAGCCATCGGGTATACCGTCACCATTCACTATAAATGTTCCCGGTCCTACACTGCCGCCTTCATCAGTATAGCATTGAGGCACAGACGACAATTCGGCAACATAGCTTCCGCATGGGAATGGTCCGGTAAGGGCATAATTTCCGTTAGCATTTGCCATAGTAGTACCAATCAACATACCGTTTGAATCAAATATGGAGACAACTGTACCTGTAAAATCACATCCCATTAAGCTAATTGTTCCTGCAATATCGTCTTCACATACGACTGAACAAGTAGGCGGGGCGGCAGCCATCATCATAGCTGTGCAGGCTGCATCGTCGGCATCCGTAAAGTTAACTATGATATTACCACCGCTAATCGGATAGGGTCCGTAATTGACCATCGTACCGTAAGCAATGCCCGTATTGCCTTGGTCATCATTGAAGGTATTGGATGCACCGACAGCCGGATTATTACCATTTACGGTGATGCTGAATGTGTAGGTGTCGTCTGTGGGGTCAGCAGGAGTACCACTATCATTGCATTGAATATTGGCAGCCATGTCAGGTGTGATGGCACAGCCTTCACAAGCGGGAGAATTGCCTGATACAGTAAAATCGCAAGCCTCATTCGCATTGCCCGTAGTACCTGTAATCTGATAACTATAATTTGTACCTTCGGTAAAAGTCAATACAATATTACCGGACTGAACAAGCATTGGATTGTCACCCCCAACTGTCCCTGTGGTCGTAATTGTGTAGTTCATACTTCCGGGGAATCCTTCGGCACCATTATCAAAGGGAATTGTAACGGTATAATCGTCCGTACCAAGAGTCGTGCTGACACAAGCTACCACTTCGGGTTCGAGTGTCAAAGTACAATTGGCATCACAAGCGGGAGAATTGCCCAATACGATAATATCACAAGCCTCATTCGCATTGCCCGTAGTACCTGTAATCTGATAACTATAATTTGTACCTTCAGTAAAAGTCAATACAATATTACCGGATTGAACAAGCATTGGATTGTCACCTCCGACTGTCCCTGTGGTCGTAATCGTATAGTTCATACTTCCGGGAAATCCTTCGGCACCATTATCAAAGGGAATTGTAACGGTATAATCGTCTGTGCCAAGAGTCGTGCTGACACAAGCCACTACTTCCGGTTCGAGCATGAGCGTACAACCGGGGCAAGGCTCAACGCTAACAATGACATCATCGCTGGCATCAGGACAAGGACTTGTACCCGTCACCGTCCACGTCAATGTAACCATGCTACCTGCTTCAGCCGTTGCAGGCATATAAGTAGCCGTCGGGTCAGTCACGCTGCTAAATGTACCCATACCACCAGACCACATACCGGTACCCGTAGCTGATAAGGCAATGCTATTCGGCGGACCATCCGTGATAGTGCAGGTAGCCGTCACATCTACTCCGGCATCAGTCACAATAGGGACGATGAGCGTAACAGTAGCCATATCGCTAGATTCGACGCAGGGACCTGCACCGTCAGGGTCTGCTATCGTCACTGTGATAGCGATGGGAAAAGTTTCTCCGGGACTGGGCGTATAGATAAATGTACCCATACCATCAGCAAGTGATGTTGTAGATAATGTACCTGTGCCTGTGGTCGTAATCGTTGCGGGTCCGTTGCTTATGCTGTAATTAAATGTAGCCACTCCGATACCATCATCACACAAGTCAATATTAGGCTCTGTAATATCTGCGGATGGCGGTGCTGTACAAGAACAAGCTGCACAAGTGAGCGTTCCGGTCAGTCCGCTTGTAGGAATACAAGCATCCGGGAAAGTAGCAAATGTACCCGCAGTAGAGAGGTCATAATTGAAGGCATCACCATTGTTGACACATGCAGTTCCGGCAATTGATTCGCAGATAGAACCATCGGCAGCTACCAAATCTATACTTGGTATACCACAACCCGCACTACCGTCATTTGCCGAAGGTGCGGCTGTGAAAGTAGCGGGAAATACATTGACCGTAGCCGGCGTAGAAGTATTGGAAATCATAGAACCATCCGCACAAGTGGCAGTGGTTACGGAAAACATTTCTGCTGATGAAGCACAGCCTGTATTGGCAGATGCTACAATGGTATAGGTCAATGAAGTCAAACCGGCTGCAATCGGCGCACCGGAATCAGGGTCTTGACCATTTACCTGAATGATTTCGCCACCTTCGGTAATGCCTAATGTGAGTGTCACTGTGATGTTATCGCCTGTACATACATCCGTTGTGCCGGCTAGCAATGCTGTGATGTCAGGACAAACGCTAGGGCAAAGCTCGGCTGCACAATCGGCGGGTACTGTACCCGTAAATTGCGCTGCACAATCGTTGGCAGGCGAAATCAGGGGGTCTGCCGAAGAATCACCAAAAGTTTGGTCATAATCAAGTGGCGAAGAGTTGGTCGTGCCACTGTCGCAAGGTGGTTCGGCAGGTGCTGTACCTGTTTCTGTAAAACAAATAGTGCCATCGGCTGCGGTGATAGTAACACTTGGTGCCATACCACAGCCACCGGAGATTTCGCTTAGCATAAAACCATCGGGGTCAGGGTAGAGTAATGGAGATGCTCCAAATAAAGCAACTGCGTCCAAGCCCATCAAATTAGCCGGACCTGCTGCAAGATTAAGCACCGCTACCGTTCCGTCAGGACACAAAACATCAACAGTCGTGGGAAATGCTTCGGCAGCACAACCTTGTGCCAATTGGTCAGCCGTATAAGTAATAATATTTCCCAAAAAATCACCTGTACCGTCTCCATCTGTATCAAAGAAACCAATATTATCCGTTTGTGTACCTGCAATAGAGCTATTTACTGTCCATGAATAATTAGCAGGGTCTTCGGTAGCACCGCTTAGTGGCACACCGGCACCGTCTGTCTGCCAGCCGATACCTAATGTAATCTCATCGCAAGCTCCGGTAAATAATAAGATATTGTCAAACTCATCACAAGTCTGTTGACAACACATCGCTCCGGCATCGCCATATGCAGCAAGGATAGTCGAAAGACTAATCGGAAAAATAGCCTCATCTACTCCTGTACCATCTCCGTTGATATCGTCGGCTTCACAGAAGGTGTGTGTGGCATAGACTTCCAAAACTGCATCAGGATTACAAGCGAGTATCGCACATATATCGTCAGCACTTCCCAAAGAGATTTGAACAGTAGTTGCTGCCGCTTGGTCGGGTAGTTCATTGGTACCCGCAGTACCTGTGATACAAGCTGTTGGGTCATTAATTATAGGACCACTGGCAAAACTTATTGTCGTTCCGTTAGTACAAGATATCGGACCTCTCACTTCTACTTCTAATCCTTTGGATAGCTGCCCGATACCTGATTGGCAGCCGGAAGTCACATCTACCGTAAGTTCAAACAATACATCCGTAGAGGCACAATCCACAGCAGGCTCCACAGGTACGAATGTAGCAGCATTGATAGTTATAGGGTCTCTCATACCCGGAGCTACCAGCGTTTGGATAGTACTCATAGTACCTACATCTACTATCGTGGCATCGTCCAATGCACAAAAATTGCCGTCAGGGTCGCTTAGGTCATTGCTTGTAGTTGAGACAAATTGGTATTCGGCAAAATATTCTGTATTCGGACACATATTCGAATAAGGTATCAAATCGCCGCCAAAGATGTCATTACTAAACATAGCAGGAACGGGAAAACCAAAAGAAACTAAACTGGCTTGCGGACCGAAAGTGCCACAAGCTTGTCCTTGTCCGAGGTCAATGACAGCATCCAGGCAAATGGTACCACATTGGTCTTGCGAACCATAAAATAAACGCAGCCCATAAACTGCATCTGAGTCAATATCATAATTACTCAATGTAAATCCGCCAATATCGAAGCCACTGCCCGATTCTGTCCAAGTACCAAAAGATACATCAAACAGATTGCCACAATTGCCCGTCAGTCCAATATCAGTAACACCCGGATCATTATTGCCGGCATCAGGGTAGCCGCAGCCCGCATCAAAACCAACCCCTGCACCGGGGTATTCTCCCATCACACCTTGTCCAAATATTCCGCTAAAACAGAATAATACCATACAACAAACAAGTGTAGCGAAAAGTATAAATGTCTTATTTTTCATTTTAGTTTATTATTAGTAATTGAGTTTGTACAGAGGAAATTGGGGAATTGGGAAATTCGGTAATTCCGATAACTATCGGATATGCATCAGGTTTAATTATTTTTAAATTGTATTAATTTGATTAACAGTTTTTTGTAATGATTTTTCTCTTTTTTTTGAATTATAAATTTTATCTAAAAAAAATCATTATCAAAAAATTATCCACGAGAAAAAAATTAATATTTGGATTATTTTACAAAATAATAAAAGAAATTATTTAGTTATTATAATTACAAATTACTGATTATCAATTTTTTATTTATTAAAAAATACTAAACCTGATGCTAATCCGATAACTATCGGGACGTTTTTAAATTTTTACAAAAGATAATTAATTACATATTTTATTTTATTAATAAAATTCATTCAATTGATTATCAATGAGTTACAATTTTAAACCTAATTTCCCAGTTACCTAATTCCCATTTTGTCCAAAGTCCAATTAGTAAGTAGTGAGACATTGGGGTTTCGTAACAAAATTTTATTGCTTACTTAATTTTTCAAGCACCTTAATATTATTAGGCAATTGTTTTAGAGGCAAATTATTTGATGACTTTTTGGAAGGCGTATTTGTATTTTCTTGGGTCATCTTCATTCTTATTATTTTCTCTCCTTCAACTTTAGGTTTTTGTACTGTACCTTTAGTTATTCTTATCACTTTGCCTGTTTTGAGGTCTTTTATCTGCGTATTTGCCGGCAATAAAGTGGCTTTTTTGGCTACTTTGGGGGCTGACTGTGCGAAACTGACCGCACAAAAAGCTATCAGCAAAACCAAAAGGGATAGTATTTTTTTCATAATTTTTATATAATTTTTCCTAGTGTTCGACAAAGATAAGGTAAATAATTATATGTGAATTGCAAGGCGAATTTCTTTATTAAAAATGGATATTTGAATATTCAGACAGCCGTTTTTCATAAAAACATTCGACTTGGAACTATTTCCTATTTTACCCGAACACCTTAGAATTTTTTACCAAATAAAAAATGCGAATTTATTAAGTGAAAGAAACAAAATAACTTCGACAGCTATGCTTGTTCTTTTCCATTGTAAAAAACTTAAAAAAGACTTCGTATAGCTCGGCTATGCTCAGTTTTTTTAAGCCTTTTACAAAGAAAAATAACGGCGCATTTCTGTCG
>CALCMV010000062.1 GCA_937967535.1 uncultured Saprospiraceae bacterium | reverse complement strand
AAGGCTACCCGTTTAAGTTTGCTCAACTTTGATAATCAGTAATTTACAATCCCGTACCGATAGCTATCGGTATCGGGATGTTATTCAATGAATTGTAAAAAACTATGAACTATGAACTGTCAACTATGAACTGATAGCCATAATAAAAAATATTCAATTGATTATCAATGAGTTACAATTTTAAATCTAATTTCCCTCTCGGCTCAGCCGAGACTAATTCTCATTTTGTCTATAGTCCAAGTTGTACTATAATCCAAATAAGTGTGCATTTATTTGAATTATAACATAAAAAAGAAAAAAATACTAAGAGCTTAACACCTTGATAATGAATCGTTAATCTCTTTTTTTTATGTTTAATTTTATTTATGTGCAAATTTATTAAACGCAACTTTAATTATAACCGTATAACAATATATTAAAGTTCAAACAGTATTTAATAAACTATTTTATCCACTACCTATGCCTGAAAAGAGAAATTACAAAGTTCTTTTTATAGAAGATTCCCCTGCCGATGTTTATCTTACAAAAGCCATAATAGGATTGGACGATATTCCGGTAGAAGCACACTTCATCAAGCACGCACCCGAAGCTTTAGAATACCTCTCAGAATTAGCTGAAGATGAATTTCCCGAAATTATCATCACAGATGTAAATATGCCTATGATGAATGGCTATGAATTTGTCCAAGTTTATAGTGAGCGTTTTCATCAACGGCATAAAAATACACTCCTTTTTGTATCCAGTTCATCTATCCAAAAAAATGATAAAGCACTAATCGAAAAGTTGAAAATCGTAAAAGGATACTTCGAAAAACCTTTTTCGATGGAGGCTTTCCAAAAATACATCCAAAACGCTTTGGAAACACTGCATGTAAGAGCAGTTGCCTAGCAAATAAACGTGAAAAACAACGCAGAGGCACTTTCACAAGTTGGAAGTGCCTTTTTTATTTGGTTTTAACCTATACACAAAAAACCACCTTCTCTGTCTTTCGACGAAAAAGATGGCTATTACTTAACGGCACTAATTTTAAGACAATGGGTGGCTCTCGGAAATTGCAGACCTATTATTCTTCTCTATGATGGGTGGTGGTAGAACTCTGGAAAAATTACACCTAAAAAATACTAAAGAAGAACAGAAAATATTTAGTACCGAAAGTATTTTTCTTCTAAGAAACGGACAAATAATAAACTGATTTCGAAGCAGAGAAGAGATGCGCCCGATAAAAGAACGCGAATTTAGGCAAATTATTTCCTTCGCGTTTTCTAAATGTACATTGGTTCCCGAAGGAACCAATGTAACTTTCGCTAAAAAAGAAGAAAAACCAAATCCAAGGACTAGTTGTTATCAATTGATTGTCAACAACTAATATATTATATATCGAGGAAAAAAAGTCAAAAAAAACTGGGGCTGCCGCGTTAGCTAAACAACCCCAGGTTATCAAACACCCGGTTTATGGAAAAGTCTTTATTGATGAGGCATTGAAAATAAGATTAAATGATGGGGACTGTCCCATTTTCAATGATGCACTAATGAATCTTAACTTTCTCCATCAAAAGGTCTTGGTTTGGTATCACCATTTTTTTATGCTCCTCTGTTTGCAATATCACCGAAGTATTTGTAATATCAATGATTTTCCCTTTGATACCGTCTATTTCAATAATTTGTCCTTTACTAAAAGTATTTCTGCCGGCATATCCGGCAAGAATATTTGAGAGTACATACCTCGAAGCAAAGCCATAAGAAATCGCTGCTGCTGCAAGTATAGACCCCATGATAATCAACATATTGGAAGTAACCACCGTTGTATCTATTCCTGCTTGGTCGAGTGCCATAAGCGTGACCATGATAAAAAGAAAATAGAACACCAGATTGCTGACTACTTTTCCTGCGCTCATTCCTATCGAAGCCGTTGCTCCTCTGATTAAATCTCTGATGAATGTCGCAATATATATACCTATTAAGAATATGACAATGGCTACAAAGAGCGTCGGCAAATAATTAATCAACTCCCCTATTTTTTCTGACACTACCTTCAAGCCCAGATGGTCGCAAGCACCTACAAAAGCCAATAAAATGATAATACCGCGAATAAATCTGCCGATAATTTCACTGGCACTTATATTGAGGTTTGCCTTGCTTAAAAACTCTTTAATATTTACTTTTTCAGCAAATACATCAAAATTTATAGCTTGCAATAAGCGTACAATGGCTGCGGAGATAATACGTGCAATTAACCAACCAAGCAATAAAAACAGTATTGCTCCAAGTATACTTGGCAAGACATCTACAATTTTTTCTCCCATTGTTTTCAAAGAGTCAACAAAGAATTGCGTCCAACTCGTCAAATCTTCCATATGTCAAATTTTAGCAACATCAAGCAAATGAATTTAGATTCATTTCACATTTAATATTCATTTTTTCAACATTACTTAGGTGTCTGTGTATGATAGAAACGGAAAACCGAAAATCGGTCACATCATTTCTTGATTTTTTTACTTAAAAAGATTTTTTTAATTTATCGGGGCAACACTTTTTCGGGTTAATTACTCCATTTTCTGTATTTTTCTATTCATCGTGAAAATCAGAATCAAAGAGGCTCATCATTTCGGATTCGGACAAAACAAATTGTGATGTAAACAGGTCTATCACGTCCGCAATAAGTTGTAGGGTTTCCAAACTATTGAAAACCTCTTCCCTTAAACCTTCGGGCGGCATACTATCTATGGGCTTTAAGTCTCTGAATGCCTGCATCATCATATGTTTCTATATTGTGTTAATAATTCTGCCAGGTGATCCCTTGAGCGTTTGAGGCGCATTTTTACCGCACTTTCCCCTGCTCCTACTGCCCTTGCGATAGCTTTGATTGGAAGTCCATCCTGGTAACGCATCAGTAAAATTAATCGTTCTTCTTGTTTGAGTTGTTCAAATACGATTTCCAATTCCGAAAGTTGTATTTCTTTCAATTGCTGCTCTTCCTGTTCGATTTCTTGCTCTGAAATATTTTCAAAACGCTCTTCGTCATAATCTTCGTGTTTAAATTTATTTTTTAATCTCAGATAATCAATACAATGATTGTAAGTGATAGAATGAACCCAAAGCGAAAAATTAGTGATTTTTTTCAACTTTGAAAGGTTCAGAAAAACTTTAATCAATATATCATGTGTCAGGTCTTTGGACATTTCTTTGTCCTTTGTCAATAGCAAACACTTATGATATACTTTATCAACATATCTATCATACAGAATATTAAACAGTTGCTTATCACCGGTGGTGATAATCTGTTCTACAATCTCTTTATCTGATATTTCTATATTACTATCCAATGGTTCGTTAGCGGTATAGTCACTCGAACTCGCTTAACGAATATCGGGCGTTCGGTAAACTTGTTCCTTTATAGAAACTTAAAATTACATATTTCGTCACATTTTTATCTTGTGTTGATGTCTTATTTTTGTATTATCGTGATTTATTTTTGAAAAAAGCCTTATTATTATTGTGTTGTATCTTGTGATGTCCTAGTCTTGTGGTATTTTTGCGCTGTCGTGATTTATCTTTTGAAAAAAATACAACTCGATACTCGGCACTCAATACTCGATACTCGATACTCAAACATGATAATAATAGAAGATAAAATTATAGGTGATGAAGTGGTAGAAGCACAATTTGTATGCAATCTAAAGGCATGCAAAGGGGCTTGCTGTTGGGAGGGCGATTATGGCGCACCACTGACAGATGAGGAGCGCGAAATTTTGAGCAAAATATACGAGGATGTAAAGCCTTTTTTGACAGAAGAAGGCAAAGCCGTCATCGAATCGCAGGGTATTTATGTCTATGTAAAAGAATCAAAAGAATATGCCACCACACTTATTGACAATAAGGCTTGTGCTTATATGACTTTCGACGAAATCGGTGTCGCACAATGCGGCATAGAACAAGCCCACCGAGCCGGAGCAACAGATTTTATAAAGCCCATTTCTTGCCATCTATATCCGGTACGAATTGAAAATAATGGTATTTTTGATATGATTGATTATGACAAATGGGAAATTTGCTCGGCAGCTTGCGAATTGGGCAAGCAACTACAAATGCCTGTATATCAATTTGTAAAAGATGCTTTGATACGCAAATACGGCGAAGAATTTTACCAAGCCCTCGAAGGTGCAGTCAGTTCAATGCGACAATAAGGGAACTCGCAACAAATAATCTACCCAAACTACTCGTTCTTTTTCGCTCACTCTGCGTTACAAAAATGGTCATCCCGAATGCTTTCGGGACTCACATTTTCGCGCCTTGATTGAACAAAAAATAACATCGCATTTTGAGTAGATTATTTATTTCGAGTTCCCTAATAATGAGTGAATTTCATCATCTCATAAGTGGTTAAGCATTATCTTTAATAAGTGCCTGATATTTATTGTGTGTATCTACAAATTTGGTTTTGAAATTGCCGATTTGCTTCATAAGGTTTTGTTCGGTAAGTTCTGCGCCTTTCAGCAATTGTTTCAGGTCGAGATTTTCCTTGCGTTGGATTTCGATGGTTTCGAGTGCTACGGAGAGTTCTTGGTGGGCATCATAATGTCTCTGTTCCCAATATTTGAGGTCGCTTTGTGTTTTCTTGTGCGTGAGCGTGAGGGTACGGTGACTTTTTTTCAACAACTCATACTCATTGATTTGCTGCGTATAATCATTCAGGCGATGCTGTATCTTTGCTTTGTCCTGCTCGGCGCGTGTCCATTTTCCTTTATAGGTATCAATTTCGCGGAGGAGTTCGGTACGCTTTGATTTCCAATTTTTGCTGTCGTGCATATCGGCATCATAGCGTTCTTTGAGTTTGGTGTGGGCTTTTTCGAGATTTTCAAAACGACTTTTAAGTCGGTCAAATTCAATTTGCAACCTGCCATGATTTTCTTTCTCTTGGGTAAAATTCAAATTCACCGTAGCAAATTCTCCCGTCAATGAATCATGTTTTGTCCTCAATTCCTCAAATTGTGTTTTCCACGAATCGCGCTCTTGTTTCACCCGATTCATTTGCTTTTTCTCTTGCTTATATTCTTTCTTCAACAGTTTGAACTCCTCGTGCGTGGCTTCATATTTTGCCTGCCAATCGGTTTCATTTTTTTTCTTAAAATAACGACCAATAAAATATCCGGCAATAATACCAATCGTGTGTGTCAATAAAAGGATAAATATTTCTCTGTTCAGCATAGTAACATTCAGGTTTAGCAAGGACCAAATAATAAGTTAGACATCGGACGAGCTAATTTTGCATTAAATTTTTTCTTTGAAAGAAGGTCTGTGTATTGAGTCGTTCAAAAAACCTTTGCTTAGTTTTCCTACTTATTCGGAAAGAAAATATGACTTTATACGTTCTATTTTGACTACAAAAGGGCGACAAAGTTACTCAATTAAAAGTATAGTATGTGTTAATTTTTGTAAGAATGTCGTACTGATTACTTTACATACTGACCGCGAATACCGTAAAGGCGAATTTATTCGCCACGTAAGTAATAAGTTTAATTTGTAAAATTCTTATTTTTAGTTAATTGTAAATATAAATTACACCACACTTGGCGATTAAAATCGCCTTTACGAGTTCGCGGTCAGCTTGTAAAGCAGTCATTACGGAGTTCCCGTCTACCCTCTAAAGCATCAGTATGAGGTTTAGATTTTACATAACAATTCGCCTGCCCTATCCAGCATATCTTCCGTTTTGGCAAAACAAAAACGCACTACTTTTTCATCTTTTTTACTACTAAAAAAAACGGAAATAGGGATAGCGGCTACGCCATATTCGCGGGTGAGGCGTTTGGCAAATTCGATGTCCGGTTCATCGCTGATTTGGCTGTAATCTACGGATTGAAAATAAGTTCCCGCACACTCAATTGCTTGAAAACGTGACGGTTCAATAGCCTTCAAAAAGTAATTTCTTTTTTCTTGAAAAAATGAATTTAAAGACAAGTAATTATCCGAATTTTTCATGTACTCTGCGAGCGCGTGTTGCATTGGGCGATTTACACAAAACACATTGAATTGATGGACTTTACGAAACTCATCCATCAAATATTCGGGCGCAACGGCATAGCCCAATTTCCAGCCTGTATTATGAAATGTTTTCCCAAAAGAATAAGTCGCAATACTTCGCGCAAACAAGTCGGGAAATCGCAAAACACTCTGATGTTCCGCCCCATCGTACACGATATGTTCGTACACCTCATCACTCAACACAATGATGTCCGTATCATCGGTAATGCGTTGCAGTTCAAGCATATCTGCCCGCGAAAATACTGCCCCCGAAGGGTTGTGCGGCGAGTTAATCATAATCATGCGGGTACGCGGCGTTACGAGCGATTCCAGTGCCGTCCAATTGACCCGATAATCCGGCTTGGAGAGTTCGTAAGGAACAGGAATACCGCCACACAACTCAATCGCCGGGCGGTAACAATCATAAGCCGGTTCTATCAAAATCACCTCATCGCCCGGCTGCACCAATGCGGTGATTGCCGTATAAATCGCCTGCGTAGCTCCGGCAGTCATCGTGATTTCATTGGCGGGATGCACCTCTGCGCCATACATACGTGCGATTTTGGCATATATCTGCTCATTCAATTCCGGCAAACCCGCCATTGGCGCGTACTGATTGTAGCCATCCCGCACATATTTTGCAAGCAACTCCTTCAGCACAGGGTCGCAATCGTAATTCGGAAAACCTTGTGAGAGATTAATGGCACCATGTTGATTGGAAAGCGCACTCATCACCGTAAATATGGTGGTTTCGAGTTCGGGTAGTTTTGATTTTATGTTCATGTGTTGGCGAATTGACGAATTGTTGTGTTGACGAGTTGTTGAATTGTTGTGTTGTTGAATTGACGAATTGTTGAGTTGTTGTGTTGTTGAATTGTTGTGTTGACGAGTTGTTGTTTGTTGAATTGTTTTTTTGACTTGATTGTTGAATTGGTGTTCATGTGGCACGAAGATAATAAAACATCGCGAAACATCAGCAAGTCCTCTCGTCGTAAATTTGGCTACATTCATCGAATTTAAATATTATTTTTCCGGCTTCGGCATCAAAAATGCTATTATATTTGCATCAAAGTTGTGGATTTCTATTTGCTGTGACGAATCAGCAAAGCAAAGTCTAAACCATAGAGTATGAGACAAGAGATTCGAGGCGAGAGAAATGAAGTAATTTCCCCTTTGCTCACTTCTCTTTACCCTCCTCTCAAATCTCTCCTCTAATTTTTTTCACACAAAATAAATTCTTACATGGGATATATGGGGTATATGATTGTAACCATGATTGCGGCTGCTATTGGTGGCTTGGTCGGAAAAGTGTTACAAAGCAAAATCAACAAATATTTGCAAGTACCGATGACTTCGGGACAAAGTGGTGCTCAAATTGCCAAACAAATGCTCGACCACTACAATTTGCATGATGTCCGTATCGTGGAAGGACAAGGTATGTTGACCGACCACTACAACCCTCAAACCAAAACTATCAGCCTCAGCCCTCCGATTTATCGAGGTACAAGTGTAGCTTCTGCGGCAGTAGCGGCGCACGAGTGCGGTCACGCAGTACAACACGCAGAAGCGTACAGCTTTTTGCAGATGCGCTCGGCGATTGTGCCTTTGGTACAATTATCTTCAAAAGCACAACAGTTTGTACTGATGGGTGCTTTTATCGGTATCGGTGCGACTTCCAGTATCGGAGGGATTTTGATGTTGGCTTGTGTCGTATTGTTTAGTATTACGGCTTTATTTAGCTTTATTACTTTACCCGTAGAGTTTGATGCGAGTAATCGCGCATTGGCATGGCTCGACGATACAGGGGCAGTACAAGGCGCAGAGTACGACGGCGCAAAAGATGCTTTGAAATGGGCTGCTATGACTTATGTAGCCGCAGCATTATCTGCACTGATTATGGTCTTGTTTTTTGTAATGCGCTATATGGGGTCGAGACGACGATAATGGTTAATGGTTAATGGTTAATGGTTAATTTAGTAAAATAAGAAAGGAGAAAATTGCGATTGCAATTTTCTCCTTTTCTTATTTTATGATTTATTGAAATGTGAAATCAATTAGTATTAACGATTAATCAGAGTAAACGAAAAACATTTTTTATAATATCATTTTAATATGAAAAAATATTTAATTATTAATAATTTTTCATTCAAATTAAATACTAATTATTAATACATTTTCATTCAAATTAAATACTAATTATTAATACATTCTCATTCAAATTAAATACTAATTATTAATACATTCTCATTCAAATTAAATACTAATTATTAATACGTTCTCATTCAAATTAAACAATAATTATTAATACGTTCTCATTCAAATTAATCATTAATCATTAACCATTAACCATTAAAAATCATTATTCCACTTTCACGAATCTAAGGGGTGCGGAGCGTTCATTATTGCTTTCGATAGCAATGAAATAAGTACCTATCGGTAGTTCATTTGAGTAAATATTGGCGAGGTTAGCTCCTTTATTGGCAGTTACAGGAATGACCATTTTTTGTTGACCAAATACATTAAAAACGATAAGTCGGGCATTGTCTGATGCTTCACTATTGAAAACGACATTGACGATACCGCCTTTTGTTGGGTTGGGATATACTTCTGAAATTGCCAATCCGGTGTCGTGTGTATTGAGACGCGCTCCGGGAGCATTGCAGGATGTGAGACATACGCCATTGAGCGATAGATATTCTCCCGCAGAATTGTAAGCATGAACACCATAACCTGCACCTACTTTGTGCCAGAATGGAAATTCGTAGAGTCCCGGAGAAGTTTCGGTAAATGTCAGCGCACCGCTTAGGGCATTGCCGGAAGCATCTGTGAGTCCTACTGAGAAAGCCAAATCAACTGTCCATGTATCGCCTGCCGCGCTTATAATACCGACATTTTCTGCCATGTATTCAGCACCATTCAATTCGTAATTATCCGAATTGGTACAATTACAACCATTTCCGGCAGCGATTACAGGAGCGGCAATATTGCAAGCAGGAGGAGGAATAAATACAGTCGTTTGGCAGCTTGGGTTGGCTGCATCTCTGATGGTAACATTGAGATTACCTACATCTGATAATGCCGGCGGTGAGGTATAAGCACCTGTTGCGCCATTTACATTGACATCACCACTCATATTGTACACACCTGAAAAGCCTGCACCGCTTGGATTGAGCGTAAAGGTAAAGCGACCATCGGGCAGACAGTCATTTACGAGCAATCCATCGTTGTCGATACTACATGTTTCGGGTGCAGTAGCACAAGCGGGTGGCGCTACGTAAAGAGTGCGGCTGCAAGAAGGGTCGGCAGCGTCAGTTACCTTGACATTAATCAATCCTACACCCGTAAGTGCAGGCGGGGAAGTATAAGCACCCGTTACGCCATTCAGGTTAATATCGCCGCTTAGATTGTATGTACCGGAGAAGTTTGTTCCCGTAGGTTCAAAAGTAAATGTAAATCTGCTGCCATCGGGCGTACAATCATGTACCACCAAATTAAAATCATCAATACTACAGCCATTCGAATTACAATCGGGCGGAGTGATGAAGACTGTCATCTGACAGAATGGGTTGGCAGCATCTCTTATTGTTACATTGATATCGCCTACATTGGTGAGGGCAGGTGGTGAAGTATATACACCTGTGACATTACTCACATTGACATCGCCGCTTAGATTGTATGTACCGGAAAAACCCAAACCACTCGGATTGAGGGTAAAGACAAAGCGGTCTGCCGGCGTACAAGTACCTACTTCGACTCCCGGGTCGTCAATACTACAAGGGTCGGAAGCACAAGAAGGCGCAGGAATAAAAGCCTCATAAGTACAATTCGGATTGTTGGCATCGGTAATAGTGATATTGAGGTTGCCATCGGCAGATACAGGCAGAGAAGTATAAGCACCCGTCACACCACTTGCATTGACATCGCCACTTAGGTGATAAGTACCGGAGAAATTTGCACCACTCGGATTGAGGCTAAACGTAAAGCGTTCGCCCGGCAAACATTCACCGAGGAGCAAACCGTCATTGTCAATACTACAAAGCGAAGGACAGGTATCGGGGCAATAAACATTGAGCGAACCATAATCGCCTGCCGAGTCGTAAGTATGCAAACCAAAACCTGCTGCTTGAGTATACCAAAAATCCAATGTATATACTCCCGAAACAGTTTCTGTAAATGCTAAAGGACCGGTCATCAAATTGCCCGAACCATCATAAAGCCCTACGGTAAAATCCATATCTACCGTCCATGTATCGCCTGGATCACCTACAATGACAACAGTTTCGGCAAAGAAGAAGTCACTGTTCAATTCATAATTATCTTCATGCTCACAATCACAATTATTGAAAGCACCGATAGATAATGCAGCACAGGCAGGAGGCGGAATTGTCACCGTTGTACCGCAGGAAGGATCATTGGCATCAGTAATAACGATGCTGTAATCACCCTCTGTACTCAAAAGCGGAGGGGAATTGTAAGCACCCGTAATGCCCGATGCACTGACTGCACCGGTCAAATTGTATGTACCCGAAAAACCTGCCCCGCTAGGGTCAAGGCTAAAGGTAAACCTATCGTCAGAAACGCAATCATTGATTAGCAATCCGCCATCCATATCGCAGGATGTATTGCAGTGGTCAAAGCAAACGCCGTTGATAGAAAGGTATTCGCCTGATGCGGCGGATGATACGTGGATGCCGTAACCGGAGGCTTGGAGATGCCAAAAACTCAGTTCGTAAGTTCCCGGTGAAGTTTCGGTAAATGTAAGCGGACCCCCTATATAAGTCGCAGAGGCATCTAGCAAACCTATCGAAAAGCTGGAGTTGAGTGTCCATGTATCGCCTGCCGCCCCTTCGATAACGACAGTTTCGGCAAAATAATAATTGCCGCCGGACTCATAATTATCCGCATTGCCGCAATCGCAGCCATAAGTAGCAGATATTTCGGATGCTGCCAAAGGCGAAGCTGCCGCCACCAGCCACATTCCTATTGCCAAAAGGCAATGACAAGCTTTTGTCCATATATTTTTCATATTTCCTTTGTATTAAAACAAAAAAACATATAACTACCTCAAGAATGGATATAAAGAAGATACTCCGTAAAATTAATTTGCCGATTGAAAAACAACGACTATTAGGCTATCCGTTTTAAGTTTGCTCAACTCTGATAATCCGTAATTTACAATCCCGTATAGCTGTCGGAATATCCAACGAATTGTAAAAAACTATGAACTGGCAACTATGAACTGATAGCCGATTATTATTTTAATTAATTGGTTGTCAGATTATTATATTATTTTAAAAATAAAATAATTTGACGATGGTAGCGGTTTTACCGCATGGTAGCAAAGGAGGGAGATACCGAATAAGGGTCTGATTTTACGAAAAAAACTTTAGTTCCGATTCTGGAATATAGCCATGTATTTCAATTTGTTTGGATGAAAAGATGTTGTGAATAAAATAGTTTTGAAGTAATGGCGAAGAGCTAAATATGAATCTTTTCATTCAAAATTTATTGAACGATGTACCCATTTCGATGATGATAAGAATACTCATTCAACATTACTAAGTGCGTATTTACATTACAAATTTTAAGCATCACCCCTTACAAAGTCTTTTGAGAAAACCTAATAATGTGACAGCATATAAGATTATCGCCAATAATTATTTATAATTTATAAAAAACTCATTAGTAAGATAGATGCAAGGCATTTTGAAAATGCCTTGCATTTAGAACGTGTCTAAAATTTTTACTTCCTGAAAATCAATATTTTACCCAAGCCTTTGTTTTATGAGAAATTGAGAGCCTGTAATTGTTTTTTGTGACAAAATAATATCATAAAATAGATTTACAAGATGCGTGACTATCAGCCTAAATTATGATTTTATAAATTCCATAATCACAATTACACAATCTTACAATCAAAATGTTTTCCTACCTTTGTGGGTGAAATTCATGCTGTCAATAGCATCAAATTTCGGAAAGCAAAAAATAAATTTCGATAGAATATTTATAGTTAGACTTTGGACAGAGGAAATTGGGGAATTTGGAAATTCGGTAAAACCCTCGTTTTTAAAATTTTACACAAAATAGTTAATTAAATGTTTTATTTTAATAATAAAAAACATTCAACTGATTATCAATGAGTTACAATTTTAATCCTAATTCCCCAGTTACCTAATTCCCATTTTGTCCAAAGTCCAATTCGGTAAAATCTTTATAAATTTATTTATTAACAATTTATTAATATTTATTTTTTAATAATAAAAAAATCATACAAATCAAGCTATATGTTTTAGTATAAAAATTTGAATATCAATTTTTTATACTAATTCAAACTTGGACTTAAACTTACCAATGGGAAACATAGTAGCCATAGTTGGTCGCCCGAATGTCGGCAAATCTACCCTCTACAATCGTTTGATAGGCGAGCGTCAAGCCATTATTGATGATATTAGCGGCGTGACCCGCGACCGCCAATACGGACAATCGTTTTGGAACGGGAAGACATTTACTGTGGTAGATACAGGTGGCTTTGTCAAAAATTCGGATGATATTTTTGAAAAAGCCATTCGCTCGCAAGTTCAAATAGCGATTGACGAGGCATCGGTTATCGTATTTCTGACGGATGTAATGACGGGTATCACCGACTTTGACGAGCAAGTTGCGCGGATGCTTCGCAAAACCGATAAGCCCGTTTTGTTGGCGGTCAATAAAGTAGATAATCACGCTAGAACTTTGATTGCCAATGAGTTTTGGAGTTTGGGTTTTGAAGAAACATTTTTTCTTTCTTCTATAAATGGTAGTGGTACGGGTGAGTTGTTGGATGCCGTAACGGAACACATCACTGATATAGAGCGCGTAGAATCTGACCTGCCGCGCTTTGCTATCGTGGGGCAGCCCAATGTCGGCAAGTCTTCCTTTGTCAATGCTTTGATAGGTGAAGAGCGCAATATCGTCACCGACATTGCAGGCACTACGCGCGATGCCATACATACACGCTATACGAAGTTTGATAAAGATTTTCTCCTCATAGATACGGCAGGAATCCGCAAGAAAAATAAGGTACACGAAGACCTCGAATTTTACGCTGTCATGCGTGCCATCAAAGCGATTGAGGAGGCGGATGTTTGTTTCTTGCTCATTGATGCTTTGGATGGTATAGAGGCGCAGGATATGAGTATCATTAGCATTGCATTGAAGCGCAATAAAGGCTTGGTCATCCTTGTCAATAAATGGGATGCCATCGAAAAAGATACCAATACGGCAAAAGAATATGAGGATAGCCTGCGAAATCGTATTGCACCTTTTAATGATGTGCCGATACTCTTTGTTTCTGCACTCGAAAAGCAGCGTATTTTTAAAGCCATCGAAGCGGGTTTGGAGGTCTTTGAAAATCGCTCCCGAAAAATCACGACTTCCAAACTCAATGATGCTTTGCAGGAAGCAATTGACCGCTATCCCCCGCCCTCTCACAAGGGGCGTTTTGCCAAAATAAAATATGTCACACAATTGCCCACGTACTACCCCGCGTTTGTATTTTTCTGCAACAACCCTAAGTATGTCAAGGATTCATACAAGCAATATATAGAGAATGTGTGGCGCAAAAAATTTAAATTAACAGGTAGCCCTGTCGGAATATTTTTTAGAAAAAAATGATATTGTACCGGTCTGTTGGCGTGCTGATTGTACTGACTTTTTATGGAGAATACATCAGCACCCCGGCACATCAGTACATCAGCACGTTAATATGTTTTCAACTACAGCTATTGAAGGTTTACTGATTTTTGAGCCGCGTGTTTTTGCGGATGATAGAGGGTATTTTTATGAGAGTTTTAATAAAAATATCTTCTCGGATGTCGGCGTTAAAGATGATTTTGTGCAGGACAATCAATCCAAATCTACTTATGGCGTACTGCGTGGTCTGCACTATCAGACGGGCGAATATGCACAGTCAAAACTCGTGCGCGTATTGGAAGGAAAGGTCTTGGATATAGCCGTAGATATTCGTCCCGATTCGCCGACTTACGGGCAGCATTATTCGATAGAATTGAGTGCCGAAAATAAATTGCAGTTTTATATCCCGCGTGGTTTTGCACATGGTTTTTTGGTGCTAAGTGATACAGCTACTTTCTTTTATAAATGTGATAATTTTTATAATAAAGCCAGCGAAGGCGGTATCGCCTACAATGACCCTAAGCTGAATATTGATTGGAAAATACCGCAAAAAGACCTCATTTTGTCCGAAAAAGATATGGTCAATCCAAAATTCGGCGAACATCGCCTTATTTAAGATTTCATCATTATCAATCATGAACGCAGAGATTTTAGATGATGTTTTTGAGCGCGACCCCATTCGTTTTCCACGTGATACGCGGTATCGGGTGCGGGCATTTCGGTATTTTATCTATGCGTTTGTTTTGGCAGTGGTGTGGGCTTATCTGAAGGTTTCTTATGCCGAAAATCTCTCTCCTTTTACGAGTCCTACTGATGATAGAAATGCTCTGATTGGTATCGCAGCAGCGCGTTTGGCGCAGTTGTTTTATATGGTGTTTGGCGTATTTTTTTTAGTGAAAAGTATATTGGCGAAGGAACGGAATGATGGTTTTAAAATCGGAAGTATCGTGGGCTTTGGTTTTTTGATTGTTCAAATTGCTTTTTATTTTTATTTTTATAGTTGATAGTTTTTAGTTCATAGTTCATAGTTTTTAGTTTTTAGTTTTTAGTTCATAGTTCATAGTTTTTAGTTTTTTATAATTCGTTGAATGACATGTCGCTATACGGGATTGTCAATTACTAAGCCATTCAAAATTTATAAAATTCCACTCATTTCCTGAAAGCAAACTATACAATACCGCGACCAAAGGCGGCACAAGAATCGAAATCAACATCAGCACAAAATACATCCGCGAGATACGTGTACGTTCCAACCATTCGGCAATCAGCGCAATCAATAATATCGGCAGCCCAATCAATGGAATAATAAAAGTAAACAAACTCGCCCAAAACGGCGCAAATAACCACATAAGCATCAAAATGAACACTTCTACGAGAAAAATTTCAAGTGCCGGAATCCATATATTTTTTGACATAAAACTCTTATTGGTGATTGGCGAGTAATTTATGGGGCTTATAATGCCTAAAGCGATTAATTCCTACAATTTACACAAAATAAGCAGACATCGTTGTCCACATAAGTATCATCATCGGCACAAATGTTAGCCAAAATCTGCTGTTTTTATAAAATTCTAATCCATTCTCTATAATCACTTGAATCAGATTTACCCCCAATAGAATATACAAAAGCGTCAGCACTAACATGGTCAATTTTAAATAAACTAATATCGAATAAATAATGTGTTCGTTAGTTTTGAATTTTAAATTAAAAAAAATATTTAATTTGTTAATTTTTAATTATCAATAAAAAACAAAGTAAAATTTAAATTAATTTGTTATTCAAAATTTATAATTTGACGAAGACATTGATGAATTGAGTTAATTTTAATTAAAAAACAATTTATTTACAATATTTAAATGATAATAAACAAATTATACATTAAATAATATTCGCATTAATTATGTTATAAAAACGTTAATTCACTATCATTAATACGGCAAAAACTTCCTCAAAGTTGCGTTTTTATGTCGTTTTTTAGTTATCTGTTATTCGTCAACTATTTTTGTTTGTATTTTGACTAGCAAATATCTACACGAATAACTAATCACTAATTTCGGTTTTTCTTCTTTTTAAATAAATTTCTGAACAAACCTTTTTTCTCTTTATTCTTTTTAGGTTTGGTATTTCTTGCGGTAGGTTGCTTGGGGCGCGGCACTTTGGGTTTACGCAGTGTTGGACGTTTAGAGGGTGGTTCGTTGACACGCGGTTTGCTGTTGTCCCATTCCGGTTTGATGATTGTCGGGACTTTGGGTTTTTGTATTTCCTCTTCTTCTACGGCAATTGCCGGTTCGACATAATCGTAAGGCACATAACCCGGACAATCAAGCAATTCAGCCACATGCGGCGGCGGTTCGGGGAATGTAGCTTCTTTGATTTCCGCAAATTGCTTGTCCTCATTTACACGCTTAAAAAACTCTCCCCATACGGGCAATGCCATATTTGCGCCCTGCCCGTTGGTGATGTCTCGGAATCGTACCCGGCGGTCATCGCCACCTACCCATACACCCGCTACGAGTTTGGGCGTGATTCCCATAAACCAACCATCGGTATGGTTCTGCGTTGTTCCTGTTTTTCCTGCTATATCATTGGGCAATTGGTATCGCCAGCGTAGTCTGCGCCCTGTGCCACTATCAATAACGGTCTGCATCAACTCCAACATAATCAGCGCATCTTCAGGGTCAATGACTTGTTTGCGCTTATAGATATTTGTCTTAAATTTTTCGATGGTTTTGCCCCTGCGATTTTCTACACGTAGCAAGTACGAGGGCGGTACATGCTTTCCTGTATTGGCAAATGTACTATAAACCTGCATCATTTCATACAGCGAAATATCTGCCGCACCGAGTGCGATGGCAGGTGCTTCGGGTATATCGGATTCAACGCCCATTTCACGCGCCAAATCAATGGTATGGTATATACCTGTATCCATAATCCACTGTACGGTGACGGTATTGGTAGAGGTTTGCAGCGCACCTTTCATGGAGTATTGCCCGCCGTATACACCATCCGAATTTTCGGGTGTCCAGTCCTGATAATCGGGGTACATAAACAACTTATTGGGTTTGAAAGTACAAGGTGTAGCCGCCGAATCCAGTGCTGCCGCATAGACCAAAGGCTTGAAGGTAGACCCCACTTGTCGCTTGGTGCGCGTGTGGTCGAGTTTGAAATTTTTGTGGTCAATGCCGCCTACGTATGCACGCACGTAGCCCGTTTGCGGGTCCATTGCCATGAAGCCGACTTGCAGAAATTTGAGGTAATACGCAATCGAATCTATCGGACTCATCGTGACCGATTTTTCGCCATTGACACTAAAGACTTTCATCTTACGCGCCTTGCGAAAATCAGCATCAATATAAGCAGTTGATTTGCCTTGCTCTCTGAGAACGAGGTAGCGATTGGAGCGTTTTTTAGCGGCATTTATCTTCTTCACATCGCCATCGAATGGGTCTGCACCTTTCCAATGATTGAAAAAATCATCCTGCAATTTGCCCATATGTGCTTGTACGGCTTCTTCGGCGTAGGTTTGCATTTTAGAGTTGATGGAGGTATAGATTTTTAAGCCATCGGTATATATATTATACGCTTCACCGTTGGGTTTTTTATGGTCTTTACACCATTGTTTGAGTTCTTGTTTGAGCGATTCGCGGAAGTAAGGCGCGAGTCCATCGCTGTGAGATACAAAATTGTATTTGATACGCATCGGAAGCCGCTTCATCTCGTCGCGCTCGGCTTTGGTGATGTACTCGTATTTATACATTTGTTGGAGGACGGTGTTGCGGCGGTCTTCGCTACGCTCTTTATTGACACGCGGACTATACTTTGTAGGTGCTTTGAGCATACCGACGAGTATGGCATGTTGGTCTAACTCAAGGTCGTCGAGCGAAGAATCGAAGAAACGACGGGCAGCCATTTTTATCCCAAAAACATCTTCTCCAAAAGAAACCGTATTGAGGTATAGGGTCAATACATCTTCCTTGTCGTAGGTATCTTCGATGCGCTTGGCAGTAATCATTTCTTTGAGTTTATTGGCGGGCATGGTGAGTCTGCCATAATTTTTTCTTTTAAAGAGGTTTTTCGCCAATTGCTGACTAATCGTACTTCCACCTCCCGCACTATCATCTTGTAGCAATAAGGACTTAATTAATACGCGAAACATCGCCCGACGGTCAATCCCTCCATGCTTAAAAAAACGCGCATCTTCGGTAGCAATGAGCGCATTCTTAAATTCCTGCGGAATCTGTTCGTAAGTCACATTTGAGCGATTTTCGAGATAATAACGCCCCAATAATACGCCGTCTTCGGAGTACACTTCGGAAGCTACCGGATTTTGAATACTTTTCAATTCGGCGCGTGTCGGCAATTCGCCATAGCGTCCGTTCAGTACGGCAAATACGAAAATCGTCAGTGCCAAAATACCCAAAACCGCGAGTGCAACACCCGCCCAAAAAATATATTTGATGGTTTTGAAAGCTCCCGGGTTGTTTTGTTTGAATTCTGAAAGCATATTCTCTATATCGTGATTGTGATTCGCTTGAATTAATAACTGACTGACGTTACGCAGTAACGTGTCCGCAGTCTTTCAGTCGGCAGTCCGCAGTTGAACGCGAGTTTGTTTCACCTTTATGTTGCGGACTATTTTAGTGAAAAATACAGCCGGACATCCAAATTAAGCGTTTTGCAGAACATCAGTTAATAATACAATTTTTAAGATGATTTATTTACAAAAATGTCACCGCTTTTTTTGATGCTTAATGCCTAATTCTTAGTGATTAATGGTTGACGCTTAATTTTTCATTATTACTAACTATAAATCAAACCATTACAAAATTATTTTTATTATTATTAATTAAAATTATTTTTTTATTATTTTTTATGTGAAAATCAATACAAATGTAATGATTAACTTTGATAATGATTAATCCCAAACTATTAAGTGCCGGTAGTCAGCTATTAATCGCTAAAAATTAAGCATTAAGCGTGATAGATTAAAGGTTAAAAAGTTCATTTTTACATAAAAGCATAGTACATTTAGACAGACATTAGTTTCATTTTTTTATCATAAAGTAGTTGACAATTTTTTGAAATGTAAAATGTAAAGAGTGTGTAAAATATTAGAGGCATTTTAATGTATTTAAATATAATTCAAAATTGAAAACTGCCACAAAGACACGAAGACACAAAGTATAAATTACTGATAAGCATGAAAATTCTTTGTGCCTTTGTGTCTTTGTGGCAAAATTAAAGATGTGTAGTAGTATGTGTTTTGGCTTTTCATATCTGATTGCCCCTAATATTTTACATTTATTTACTTTAGATATAAAAGTGTCAACTACCTTAGAGCATGTCTCTGCAAACCTTATTTGAAAGCGCAAATAGAACAATTGAAATGAGCAAAATATACTTTTTCCGCCATGCACAAGCCTCCTATTTGGCGAATAATTATGACAAACTTTCCGAAAAAGGCGAGGCACAATCGGCAGAATTGGGCAAATATCTGGTTGATAAAAAGATACAATTCGATAAGATTTTTGTCGGACCTTTGGAGCGTCAAAAGCATACTTGTGAGATTGTTTCGGGTATTTTCGCTCAAAATAATCTGTCTTTTCCTTCCCCTGTTTCCATTCAGGAATTAAAAGAACATGCAGGAACGGAAGGCGTAAAATTAGCCTATCCACAACTCCTCAAAAACGAGCAAGTCCGAAAATGGCAACAAGCCATCGAAGCAAATCCGGCATTGATGAAGCGCAATACCTTGCTGATTTTCCAATATTTTATGAATGAATGGTCGGCAGGAAATATTCGGGTAGAGGGCATAGAACCCTGGCTCAAATTTCGTTCTGAAGTAAAAAAAGGATTAGATACTATTCTTCAAAACACCGACAAAGGCGAAACTATTGCTGTATTTACCTCCGGCGGTACGATTGCCTCGATTGCTTCAGAAGCCTTGAATATGACAGATGAAACGCGCATAGCTGCTATGAATTTTTCGATTCGCAATACCTCGTTTTCTTCTTTTTTATTTTCAAAAAATAAATTTAACTTATTGTCTTTCAATGAATTACCGCATTTATCAGACGATATGATTACTTTTGTATAAAACAAGAAGTCAGAAGTCAGAACGTTTTGCTCTCCCAAGTCAGATGAATCTAAATCTGACCATGAAATGAAAGTAAAACGTTCTGACTCTTACAAATCAAGAACCTTCCTTTTCTTCTTCAAATCCTTTGATAATCTCATCGGCAGGTTTACCCAAATTTTCGAGTGAAAACTTGACCGATGCAGCCAATTCGTTATCAGGATATTTCTTCATAAATGTATTGTACAATTCTTTCGCTTTGTCGAGATTTTTCAAATCATTTTCATAAATAAAACCCGCCAAAAATAAGGCTTGCGGTGCTTTATCATAAGTGCGATAATTCTCATACAACTGCTCCAAAAGCGATACCGCCCGACGCATATCACCCGAAGAACGCGCTACTTCACCCCCTTTGTAAAGATACTGTGCAGCATTGTCGCTTTTCGGAAACTTTTTGGAGTAGGCTTCGTACTTTCTGATGAGTTTTCCGGCGGCAATCGGGTCTATTTTCGCGCCATTGTCAGGATAAAGTTGCCCTTCCAATTCGGTGATGCGTGTGCCGATGCGTTCCTTTTCCGGCTTGAGATAATATTTTGCTTTTTCCAAGTCAGGATGGTCGGGAAAAGTATTGACAAAAGCCTGCCCAAGTGCCTCAGCCTCAATGCTTCTATTCAAGTGGTCGTCGTACAAACCCGCCAATTGAAGGGTAGCCGAAGGCGCAGGTTTACTTTCGGGATATGCCGTCAAAATCTGCTCAAAAGACTTTGCTGCTGCCGCCGGATTATTCATAAAACTCAACAACTCGCCCCCCTTCAAAAGATAATCGGGTGTGCGGGTTTTATCATCCGGGAATTGCTCGGCATAAGCCGTATATTTTTGGTATACATCAGCCGCGATACGTGGCTTGACATTGCCGTTTTCGTCTTTTAGTACCGCCTCTTTTTGTGCGATGAGCGTTTGCAATTTTACATCTGCAGGTTTGAAGAAAAGCGCGGCGCGTTCTGCCCCTTCATGATTGGGGTGATTATCCAATACATGTTGAAAAGACGTTTTCGCTTTGTCCATATTATTCAGATTTTCCTCATACACCGTACCCAATAATACATGGCTGTTTGGCGTGATACTCGAATTAGGAAAACCTGTAATGCCACGCTCCAAATACTCGGCGGTTTTGGCATAATTGCCCGCGCGATATGCCAAACCTGCTGCACGATACATATAGCGTCCGTTCATCTCCTCATCATCAGGAAATGTTTTGCTGTACTCATCGTATTTGCCAAACAAATTTGTAACGGACTGCGAGGTCGCTTGCGTTTCGACTTCCGTTTCGAGGTCACTGATTTGCTGTTTGATTTCGCTTTTTTCGGAATTACAAGCGACCAAAATCGTTGTCGCTAAGAATAAAAGTAGGATTTTTATTTTCATAATTGTAATAGTAGGTTATTGTGTGGTCGTATTGTGCAATGTCTTTTTTGATTTTTGATTTTTGAATAACAAACGAACTTAAGGGAACTCGCAACAAATAAACCACCCAAACTGCTCGTTCTTTTTCGCTCACTCTGCGTTACAAAAATGGTCATTTATCCCGATAAACTCACATTTTCGCGCCTTGATTGAGCAAAAAATAACATCGCATTTTGGGTAG
>CALCMV010000061.1 GCA_937967535.1 uncultured Saprospiraceae bacterium | reverse complement strand
AAAATTAAATTATAACTTGTATTTATTTAAAAATTAATTATTTACAATAATAAAAATAAATAAACTATTCACGTTCAATTTGTAATTTTTAATTTGGCGAACACATTGTCAAGCTAATAATATATTTAAAATAAAAGTATTGATTTTATATTTTTTTGTAAATTATTGATAATCAAAAAAATATATTTCATTTTCTCACTTCAAAATCAGCGAAATCAAAGTAATGTAGAGTAGTAATGTAGTACAAATTACAAAATTGCACTATGCACAAAAAACAGTCAACAAAAATACCTTTTCTTACATTTTACATGTAATGTATCGGAATAATATTTGTATATCATTATAATATAATCCATGTTGCGTTTGGTGAACCCCTAACTCGTTAACTCGCAACTCGTAACTCGTAACTTGATAATACATGAGAAATTATATCGTAGATGCTTTTTTATCTGCCGGAATCTATGTGTATTCGGCGGCGGGGCGTTCATATGGCAATCATATCCTGACTTGTGAGCAAGCAGACGAGTTGTTTACGAGTTACAAGTCAAAATTTGCTGTAGTAGACGACCTGCGGGTGCATTATCGTGATGAGGGCGAGGGCGAGGTGATTATTTTATTACATGGTTTCGGGGCATCATTGCATACATGGGAAAAATGGGCGAAAGATTTGGTCAAATCTTACCGCGTGATTCGTGTGGATATTCCGGGATTTGGCTTGTCTGATTCGCCAAAACGCCATCATATTCATGTTGATTTTTTTGTGAATTGGCTGGAACATTTCCTAAACCATTTGGGGATATCTCAATGTCATTTGGCAGGCAATTCTTTTGGCGGTTGGATGAGTTGGGAATTTGCCTTACAACATCCGGGTCGCGTAGATAAATTGGTGTTGATAAATGCAGCGGGTTACTTCACCAAAGACACTAATGTACGCACTGTTAATTATGCCAATCGTGGATTGTTCAAAAAATTATTGGCGAAAGGTGTACCGCGTTTTATTGTAAAAAATATTGTTACGAAAGCCTTTGCAGATAAGAATAAGGTCAATGATTTTATGATTAATCGCTATTATGGGCTTGCCAATCGCGAAGGGAATCTGGCTTCCATTATCAAATTTGCCTCGCAGCCGCCTATTGCCAATGTGAGTAGAATCAATGAGATACAACACCCGACCCTCATCATGTGGGGCGCGAAAGATTCGGTGATACATTATGTAGATGCCTTTAAATTCAAACATGATATTGAAGATAGCCGCCTCATTATGTATGATGACGCGGGGCATGTACCGATGGTAGAACTACCGGAAGAAACGCTGAGCGATTTGAAGGCTTTTCTGAAAAATTAAAATTCCAAATTCCAAAGATAGAAGCCTTGGAATCTGGAATTGGTAATTGGAGTTTCTAACTTGCCATTGCATATAGAACAGTGGAAGTAGCTAGTCCGGCTTCACATTCTGGTCCAAAAGAGTTGAGTAATCCGTCAAATTCTTGCAATTGAATATCGGCGTACTTATTATCAATAATAACTTTGAAAATGCAAAATACATTATTGAAATTCATTAGCTTTTGAATCAATTTCAATTTGACGATGTTTTGGTTGCACTCGTAAATAATATCAAAATTTTCTTGTCTGGAACTCTTATCAAATTCTAATTTATCGAGTGCATAAACGTTATAGCCTGATGATGTCATGAATATATCGGCTGCTTCGGGAATTGCCTGTACATTTGTAAACATCCTGACTTCTAATTGTCTTATCTTGTTGTTAATTTCATATCTAAGTTGCCTTTGTAATTTCTCCTTTAGATTAATTGATGCCATCCTTGGATTTTTAATTAGTGGACGCAGCGATTAGCTGCTACCATGAGTGATGATAGTTGTTTGATTGTACTTCATGTTATGCTGTATTTTTGCTGTAAAAGTAGAGTATGTTGGAGAGTCAATCGAATTAAACGTGGAGATTATCAAAAAGTTCCAATAATTTATTTTTTTCTCGTATTGTTAATTGTGAAATGAGTAAATGAATAGATGAGTGAATGAGTAAATGATTGTCCTGCATTTACTCATTTTGTCATCTATTCATTTTACTTTACATACGTTCCGGCACTTCGATACCCAACAAACCTAAAGCCGAAGTCAGTACACGCCCGACCACCTGCGTAAGCGTGAGTCGAAAGCCTTTTCCGGCTTCTGTTTCGGCACGTAAGATAGGAATGTCATGGAAAAATTTGTTATAACTCTTCGCCAACTCATAAGCGTAATTGGCTATGAGTGAAGGGTCGTAATTTTTCGCAGCTTCGAGTATAGTGTCGGGGTATTTTCGGATAATCGTCAAGAGTTCTTTCTCTTGCGGTTGCGGTGTTTGGTATGCCGAAATATCAATATCCCAATCGCCTGCTTTTGCCAGTACCGACTTGGTACGCACATACGAATATTGCACAAAAGGACCGGATTGCCCCTGAATATCAACCGATTCTTTTGGGTCAAACAGCATATTTTTGCGCGGCGTGACTCGTATCATATGGAATTTCAAGGCAGCCATACCGATGCGTCGCCATGCCTCTTGTTGGCTTTCTACCGTCAAGCCGCTGACATCACCGCGTTCCAATGATTCTTCTCTGGCTACTACCACGACTTCATTCATCAAATCGTCGGCATCTACTACTGTGCCTTCACGCGATTTCATCTTGCCGGAGGGTAGCTCGACCATGCCGTAAGAGAGGTGGTACAGATTGTCTGCGTATGATTCGCCCAAGCGTTTGAGAATTTCAAAAAGTACCTTAAAATGATGGTCTTGTTCATTGCCCACTACATAGATGGATTTATCCATTTGAAAATCTTTGTAGCGTTCTTGTGCCGTTCCCAAATCCTGCGTCACATACACCGAAGTACCATCGCTACGCAGCACGATTTTTTTATCCAACTTCACATCCGTCAAATCCGTCCATACGGAGCCATCTTCCTCTTTATAGAAAACGCCTTTTTCCAAGCCTTTTTCTATCATATCTTTTCCTAATAAATAAGTCTCTGATTCATAATATAATTTATCAAAACTTACGCCCAGATTTTTATAGGTTTCATTGAATCCTGCATAGACCCAGCCATTCATGGTTGCCCACAGTTTTCGGGTTTCAGGGTCATTGGCTTCCCATTTTCGGAGCATTTCCCGGGCTTCTTGAAGGATTTGTGGTTCGTTTTCGTCACCTGCTGCTTTGAGGATTGCACGTTGTTCTTTTTCTTCATTATTATAGACCACATAATATTCGCCTACCAAGTGGTCGCCTTTTTTGCCGAGTGATTCGGGGGTATTGCCCTCGCCATATTTTTGCCACGCCAACATACTCTTGCAAATATGAACACCTCTGTCATTGATGATTTGTACACGCTTGACATCGTACCCTGCTGTGTCCAATATTTTACTCATTGACCAACCCAATAAAATATTTCGTACATGCCCTAAGTGCAAAGGTTTATTCGTATTTGGTGAAGAATATTCAACTACCGCCGTCTTACCATTTGATGCGTGTTTGCCGTAATCTTCCTGTGCGGATAGACTCAACAAGAATTTTGACCAATAGGCATCACTAATCACCAGATTCAGAAAGCCTTTTATGACATTAAAACCTGCAATGTCATCTACATTTTCCGTCAGATAATTGCCCAATTCCTCTGCCAATACAGGCGGTGCTTTCTTTGCTGCTCTTGTAAATGGAAATACCAAGACGGTGTAATCCCCTTCAAATTCTTTGCGTGTAGGTGTCACCTGCACCTCGCTTTCCTGTACCTCATGTTGGTACAATTCACTGACCGCCTTCGCAACGGCTTCCTTGATTGATTGTGTAATTTCCATATTAAGTTTAAGTTCAAGCCGAAGTTTAATTATTTGATTATCAATAAATTGAAACCTAACTCAAACTTATTTTTCTTTTTTTAATTTGAAATAATGACAGAGATAACGTTTTTTTGATAGGAAAAATTCATTGTGGCGCAAATATACAAAAACGATTCATTTTTGTTTTTTGATAAAGATTATAAATAAAAATATCCATCAAAAACATTTAATTATTTTTTATTTATAAGCTTGTGTATTATATTTGTCCTATCGAATGTGAATATTTAATACATTAAATTTCATTATAAATTAACCATTAAATTAATATGATACTACAAAATTTCACCGTACTGACACTCACAATTTGTTTATTCACTGTTAATGTTTTTGCACAAAAAAATATTGAACCGCAATCAAAACAAGTAGAATCCGTAGAGCAGTCGCAATCAACGGTCATCATGCACACAGAGCAAAAAGAAGTCAAACCACTTTATCTACAGGTAACAAAAGTTGAGGCAAAATCAACACCCAAAGCAGTTGCCCAACCTAAAATCGGCAGTATTTCCCGCCCTAATATTTACACCAATCTGGATGCAAATATCAAAAAATGGGAGCAGAAAGTAGCTGCTATCAAAGCCGAGCCTAACCACGACGAAAACACATTGGTCAAACACAAAGCAACTTTGGAGCGTCTGCAAGAAATCAAAGCACAACAACCCGAAGATTGAATCGCTTCTTAAAAAAATCATCAAGCAACAAATTATAAATTCTATCAAAGTAAATGATGCAATTTCAAGGATTGCACCGCTTACTCCATTATACCAATTAACCATTTTTTCATGAAAAAATACATTCTCTTACTCATTACTACAATAGTTCTTGCTACTCCTTCATTACTCTCTGCACAAGGAGCTACCTGTGCACAAATGGAGCCTTTTTGTACAGATACAGGAACATCATTTCCTGCAAGTACGAATACACAAGCTGAGTCCGGCAATCAGTACGGCTGTTTAATAACCCACCCCAACCCTGCGTGGTATTACCTTGAAATAGCAGAGCCGGGCTATCTGGAAATTACGATAAGCAACTCCAATAATTTTGATATTGATTTCATTGTTTACGGGTCCTTTTATTGACTATCAGGCAGCACAGGAAAGGTGCGGTACTTTCCAAACACAGGAAATCTCTTGCCCAATATCCGACCCAAATTCTTCGAACATCTGCGCCAACGGCGTTCCGTGCATTTTTTTTAATGGCTGTGTGAATGGTGATGGGGGTAGATTGCAGCTACGACTTGGAAGCGGTAGAGCTAGCCGATATTCCCGATGCACAAACGGGGGAAGTGTATGTATTTTTGATTACTAATTTTTCCAACCAACCTACCGATATTTTTGTGAATAAAACCGGAGGCGAAGCAAGCACCAATTGTTCCGTCCTTGTATGCACACCGGTTAGTTTCCAACAAAATACGATTAATGGATTAGCGGCACTTCCCGATACGATTAAGACTAGCGATGCTCCCCTTCAACTCATTGCTACACCCGGCAACATGCCTGAAGTTGACGGTTATATAACGCCTGCCTTTGGTATTCAAATTGCTACGGATGCCGCCGCAGCACTCGAAAATTCTCTTGAAATTTATAATCAACCCAATGGCGCAGGTGACTTGCTCGCATACTGGGGACCAACAGATATGGGCGGTGCATATCTCGGTCAAATTCCCGGTAATTCCGATTTTACTGCCTTTAGTGAATATGTTGACCCTACTTTGGATTACTCCTTTATTTGGTGTGATGCAGCCCAAACAGGTTCTTTCAAATACGAAGTCATTGACTACGCCCTCAACGATTCGCTTGATAATATACTTGCCGAAGGCGACCTCATTCATAGTAACCAAAATTGCTTTACCGTAAATTTTGATGCGCCTACCGGAACAGCCATATTTACGGGAGATGGTATCACGGATACAGGTGCGGGATTGGCTATTTTTGACCCATCCGGTCTTGAAGCCGGTACTTATACCATCAACTACATATGGAATGATAGCGACAACTGCGATGGCTCTGCAACGCAAACAATTGAAGTAAAATCTGACTCCACAGCAGTCAGTGTAAATCAACCTTTATACACTGATTTGATTGAGGTTTTTCCCAATCCATTCAATGATAAAATTACGGTGGATGTCTCCCGATTACCTGTACGTGCAGAGCGATTTGTATTATATGATGTAAACGGAAGAGCAATCAAAATATTTATTTTAAATAATTCATTATCAAGCCAATATAATGTAAATGAATTGAGTGCAGGTTTGTATTTTTATGAAATTTTAAATGAAAAAAATGAACTGATGGGAAGG
>CALCMV010000060.1 GCA_937967535.1 uncultured Saprospiraceae bacterium | reverse complement strand
TTAAAAATTCGTTAAAATCAAAGCATGAAAATTGGCGATAAAGTTTTGGTAATCAATTCTATAAGGTTTTCGAAAACCTTATAGAATTTGGGTGAAAGACCAAAATCATATCAATTAAAAATACTTTACACTTTTCTATATACGACAATTTGAGATGCACCCAAAATATTCAATTGATTATCAATAAGTTACAATTTTAAACCTAATTTTTCAGTTACCTAATTCCCATTTTGTCCAAAGTATTTCCCTTAAACTATTCTTTTTTTGCCTATTGTTGATATTATTGGGCGCAAGCGAGACGCTAAGATAGGACAATCAGGCAATTAAATTAATAATTTCCCCCATTTGTTCTTGTAAATTAAGGGCTTTCTGTCGGGCTTTTTCTGCAAAATCTTCCCCTTCGCCTGCATAGATGATGCCACGCGACGAATTGACCAATAAACCCACATAGTCATTCTGCCCGTACTTCGATACGCTTTCCAAATCACCGCCTTGTGCGCCTACGCCCGGTACGAGTAAGAAATGTTGGGCTGCGATACGCCTGATTTCCTCAAATTTCTGTGGATGCGTAGCTCCTACGACAAACATCAATTGTTCGGGACTCCCCCACTCTATCGCCCGGCGCATGACTTTTTCGTAAAGCGGCTGACCGTTTTCCTGCTTCGTCAATTGAAAATCCTGACTGCCTTTATTGGATGTCAAACCCAACAAAATCACCCATTTATCTTTAAATTCAAGAAAGGGTTTTACAGAATCTTCGCCCATATACGGCGCAACTGTGACCGCGTCGAAGTTCATATTTTCAAAAAAAGCCTTTGCGTACAGACCGGAAGTATTGCCGATGTCACCGCGTTTGGCATCGGCTATCGTGAAGTGTTCGGCGGGAATGTATTCGATGGTTTTTTCCAAACTGCGCCAGCCTTCTGCACCCCGCGCTTCGTAAAAAGCAATATTGGGTTTGTAAGCTACACAGAGGTCTTTGGTGGCATCAATGATTTGCTTGTTGAACTCAAATACCGGGTCATCGTATCTCAATAAATGCTTGGGAATACGATTAATATCCGTATCAAGTCCAACGCAAAGATAGGAGTTTTTTTGGCGAATTTGTTGGTAGATATCTTGACGATTCATAGTTGATAACGCCGCCAATCAGAAGGCGGCTTGGTCACCGTCAGGCAGACGGTGTTTCGAAATTTATGCTACGGTTACGCCATTGACAGCTTCTACGCCCATGATTTCGGGTACGTGATTTTTGATGGCTTGTTCCAAGCCTGCACGCATAGTCATCACGCTCATGTGGCAACTTTCGCAAGTCCCCAACCAACGTACTTGCACCTTCATATCGTCGGTGACATCTACGATTTCAACATTGCCGCCGTCAGCTTCCAAGTGTGGGCGAACGGTATCAAGGGCAAGGTTTACTTTCTCTATGAGTTCTTGTTTATTCATAAATAATGATTTTGATTTAGCTACATTTTTAACTCTTGCGCTTTTTTGGCAAAAGATGAGTAAATGAGTAGATGAATAAATGAGTAAATTTGAAATGAAATAATGTTTTAATGAATCAATAAACAAGCGTAAAAACATTTACTCATTTTATCATTTATTCCAATTCCATATCAGAAAATTTTATCATAAAAAACGAATCAACGAACAACGAATTAACGAATCAACGGCACTAAGTTGTAATTTTCACCATTTCCGTAGGAGCGATTTGTTCATTTCTAATAGCTATTTGTCGTAAAAGGTTCTCCGCAGTCGTTTTAAATGCTTTTCCGTCGGGTGTTTGTTTGAGGACAACGGGATGTCCGGCATCGCCTGATTCGCGGATGCTTTGTACTATCGGAATTTGTCCCATGAGTACAGTGTTCGCTTTTTGGGCGAGGCGTTTTCCGCCGCCTTGTCCGAATAAATAGTATTTATTTTCGGGCAATTCTTCGGGCGTAAACCACGACATATTTTCAACAACACCGAGTATCGGAACGTTCACATTTGGCAATAAAAACATATTCATTGCCTTAATCGCATCAGCTAGGGCAACCTCTTGCGGAGTCGTAACCATGACCACGCCTGTTACCGGAACGGTCTGTACCATAGTGAGTTGTACATCGCCCGTACCCGGCGGCAAATCAACAATCAAAGTATCCAATTCAGGCCACAAACAATCATTAAAAAATTGCTTGATAATACCTCCCAAACGCGGTCCGCGCAATACAATCGCTTGCTCCGGTTCGATGATAAAACCAATGGACATCACAGGCATTCCGTAGGCTTCCAAAGGTACAATTTTGTGTTTTCCGTATACTTCCTGCACTTTAGGGCGTTGCCCTTGCAAGCCTAACATGGTTGGTACAGAAGGACCATAAACATCCGCATCTACCAAGCCGACTTTCAAACCTAAGTCCTTCAATGCCAATGCCAAATTGACGGAAACGGTAGACTTCCCTACCCCGCCCTTGCCCGATGCTACGGCGATGATGTTTTTTATTTGTGGCAATATTTTTTCGGAAGCACCCGCTTCTGCAAAAGCACTTTTCATGCTCAAATGCACATGTACATTTGCTTGCGGATATACTTGATTGACAGCAGCGATACACGCAAAATTCACTTGCGATTTGGTGGCGGCATCTACTTGTGGAAGTACTACCGTAAAACTCACGTCATTGCCTTCGACTTGTAGGTTTTCGACCATTCGCATAGCGATGAGGTCTTTGCCTGTTTTTGGGTCGTTGACGGTTTCGAGGGCTTGTATGATTTGTTGTTTGTCAATCGTCATTTGCACTTTTATCGTTTATAATCGTTGGACTTTTTCTACATTAAACCGGACATTGGGGAATTCGGAAACCGGGAAATTAGTTATTTTCACATGTTGAATGTAATAAACTTGTTCGTACATGCCATAAATCATTTATAATCAAGGTGCATTAGCACCGACACCATTTGTAACATGGCTATCCTTATCTACACTAAAGCCGCATAGCGGCGACACCCTTAAAATCAGCGGACTAATGGTGTCGGCGCAATGCGCCTTATCCGGTTGGGAGAAATCAGTTGTTACAAATGGGGCTGACGCTATGCGCCTTTAAAATTTGCCTTTTTCTGATTTGAGGAATAAAGTTAGCATGACTTTATTACACTCAAGTTTACAACTTAATTACATTCAACACACAAAAATACTAACAAATTCGCACATAGTACAATTCAAGGTAAAGTGATTTTATAAATCACTGATTCAGACGATTTTCAAAATCGTTTTAGGCTAGCCGTTTAAGTTTGCTTGCGAGATAGTACTCGTCTGACGAAGGTTTTTGTGAAATGTAGTGATTTGTCTCATAAAATATTCGCATTGAATAAAGGGATTCGTCTGACGAGTATTCGCTTTAGAGCATGTTTAAAGGCTAGCCGTTTAAGTTTGCTTGCGGGATAGTACTCGTCTGACGAAGGTTTTTGTGAAATGTCGTGATTTGTCTCATAAAATATTCGCATTGAATAAAGGGATTCGTCTGACGAGTA
>CALCMV010000059.1 GCA_937967535.1 uncultured Saprospiraceae bacterium | reverse complement strand
GGTTGGGATACGCACGGATTGCCGATTGAATTGAATGTGGAGAAAGAACTCGGCATCACCAAAGAGGACATCGGCACGAAGATTACGGTAGATGAATATAATGCCAAATGCCGCGAAACCGTCATGCGCTACAAGGATATGTGGGATGACATCACGCGAAAAATGGGCTATTGGGTGGATTTGGATAATCCGTATATTACTTTTGAAAATGAATATATCGAGTCCGTTTGGAGTTTGCTCAAAAAACTCTACGACAAGGACTACCTATATAAAGGTTACACCATTCAGCCTTATTCGCCGGCGGCGGGTACGGGTTTGAGTACGCATGAATTGAATCAGCCGGGCTGTTACCGCGATGTCACGGATACGAGTGCTGTCGCGCAATTTCGCGTAGTGCGTAGCGAACAATCGGAATTTTTGTTTGATTCGGATGGCGAAGATGTCTGTTTTATCGCTTGGACGACGACCCCGTGGACACTGCCTTCCAACACCGCATTGACCGTAGGAAAGAAAATTGATTATGTCAAAATTCGTACCTACAATCCTTACACGAGTGAATCTGTGAGTGTTATTTTGGCAAAAGATTTAATCAAAAAATGGTTCAAAGAAGGCGCGGACGAATTGGATTTTGATGCCTATAAAAAAGGCGATAAAAAAATCCCTTACCGCATTGCAGGTGAATTTAAAGGTGCCGAATTGCTCGACATTCGCTACGAACAACTACTGCCCTATGCCCAACCCGAAGACGGCGATGCTTTCCGCGTTTTGCATGGCGATTTTGTGACCACTTCGGATGGTACGGGCATCGTACACACTGCGCCGAGTTTTGGTGCCGACGATATGTTTGTTGGTAAAAAGAACGGTATCGGTTCGCTGACTTTGGTGGATAGACAAGGAAAATTCAAGGATAATGTCGGTGAATTTGCGGGGCGTTATGTCAAAAATTATAAGGACGAACCGAAAGACACTTACCGTAGTGTAGATGTTGATATTGCCATCAAATTAAAAACCGAAAATAAGGCATTTAATGTGCAAAAATACGCGCACAATTATCCGCATTGTTGGCGGACGGATAAGCCTGTTTTGTACTATCCTTTGGACAGTTGGTTTGTAGCTACCACGAAGGCAAAAGACCGCATGGTCGAACTCAATAAAACGATAAATTGGAAGCCCGCCGCAACAGGCGAAAAACGCTTTGGCAACTGGCTCGAAAATCTCCAAGATTGGAACTTATCGCGCTCGCGTTTTTGGGGGATTCCGCTACCGATTTGGCGCACAGCCGATGGTTCGGAAGAGAAATGTATCGGCTCTATCGCCGAACTTCGCGCTGAAGTCGAAAAGTCTATCGCAGCCGGACATGCCGCCACACAACTCCCCGAAGACTTTGATTTACACCGACCTTATATAGATGATGTCGTGCTAACATCTTCCAAAGGCGAAGCCATGAAACGCGAACTTGACTTGATTGATGTGTGGTTTGATTCGGGGTCAATGCCTTATGCACAATGGCATTATCCTTTTGAAAATGAAGAGAAATTTAAGGCGAATTATCCGGCAGATTTTATCTCCGAAGGTGTTGACCAAACACGCGGTTGGTTCTTTACTTTGCACGCGATTGCGGTGATGTGTTTTGACAGCGTGGCATACAAAAATGTTGTCTCCACAGGCTTGCTACTCGCCAAAGACGGCGTGAAAATGTCGAAGCGATTGGGCAATGTCATCGAACCTTTTGCAGCGATTGAAGGGACGGGCGCAGACCCGATTCGCTGGTATATGATGTCGAATGCCGCCCCCTGGGACAATCTCAAATATGACCCCGCAGGTGTGGATGAAGTGCGCCGTAAATTTTTCGGAACGCTGTATAATACCTATTCATTTTACGCGCTCTACGCGAATGTTGATTCATTTTATAATGAGGAAAAAATCGTTCCGGTGGCAGACCGCCCGGAGATTGACCGTTGGGTGATGTCTTTGCTCAATACGCTTGTCAAGGAAGTTGATGCCGAGTATGCCGACTACGAACCCTCGCGTGCTACACGCAAGGTGATGTCCTTTGTAGATGAGCATTTGAGCAATTGGTATGTGCGTTTGTGTCGCCGTCGTTTTTGGAAAGGTGAAAAAAATACCGACAAAATCGCTGCCTATCAGACGCTCTACGAATGTTTGGTTACGGTATCAAAATTGATGGCACCTGTCGCGCCGTTTTTTGCGGAGTTTATATATAAAAATCTAAACGATACGACACAAAACGAAGCCTTTAGCTCAGTTCATCTCGCTGATTTTCCGACTGTAAATGAGGCGATTATCGACAAAGATTTGGAAGAACGCATGAGTTATGCTCAACGTATTTCTTCCCTCGTACTCTCGCTTCGCAAACGTGAAAAAATACGTGTGCGCCAGCCGTTGACGAAGGTTTTATTGCCTGTTTTGAATGATGATTTTCGTACACAAGTGGAGGGCGTAAAGGATTTGATTCTATCGGAAGTCAACGTAAAAGACATCGAATATATCACCGATACATCGGGCATTATCACGAAAAAAATCAAGCCGAATTTCAAAACATTAGGTCGCAAACTCGGTAAAAATATGAAATCTGCCGCCGCCGCTATCAATCAATTCGACCAAGCCGACATCGCCAAAATCGAACAATCGGGCGGTTACGACCTCGCCGTAGATGGTGCGACTGTCGCCCTCACGCTCGAAGATTTTATCATCACTTCGGACGACATCGAAGGTTGGCTCGTAGCAAATGACGGCGCACTCACCGTCGCACTCGACGTGACGCTGACCGACGAGCTAAAAGCGGAAGGTATCGCACGCGAGTTGGTGAATCGTATTCAGAATATTCGGAAAAGTCGGGATTTTAATGTGACTGACCGTATCTCGGTGAAGTTGCAAAAGCATGAGGCGATTGTTCCCGCAGTAGAGCAATTTGGCGATTATATTCAGGCAGAAGTCTTGGCTAATTCATTGGAACTTGTAGACTCGGCTGATGGGGAAGAGGTGGAGCTTTTGGATGGGGTTGTTGTGGGGGTTTTGGTGGAGAGTTAAGCAATCGACTCTTTCTTGAAAAAGAATATGAAAAGGAATTTGGCTAAATTACCAAATTCCTTTTCTGTTTTTGCAAAATAGTGTAATTTTTGTATTATTTTTGGACAAATTTTGTCCAAAAATAAAAATTTTGATGATGGAATATCAAATGTCATTTGGTAAACATATAAAAAATCTTAGAGAGAAAAAAGAAGTACCTCTAAGAATAATTGCTGCCGAGTTGAAAATAGACCAATCTACTTTGAGTAAGATTGAACGCGGGAAGAGGGCAGCAAAAAAAGAATGGTTACCGCAGATTGCTCGTGTGTTTGGGGTAAATGAGGATTCGCTAAAAGAAATTTTATTGAGTGATAAGATTGCTTGCCAGATTATGGAGGAGCAAAATCCACATAAAATATTAGAAATTGCGGAACAAAAAATTAATAATCTGAAAACCTTAAATATAACAATTATAAAACAGGGAATAGAAAAACGGTACTCTAAAATTGAATTGAAAAATTTTGAAACTACATTTAAGAAGGCTGCAAAAGAATTAGATGAGTGGCAACCAATACGCTGTAATACCGAAGGATTAATTGATGTGATTGATTTCTTCTCTGGTTGTGGGGGTATGTCACTAGGCTTTTCTGCAATCGGAAAATCTAAAATATTCAAACTCAAAGGTGCTATTGATATTAACCCAAAAGCCTTGAACTCTTACAAATCTAATTTTAATGCTAAAACATTAAATGAAGATATTACAGAATTGTGTAGTAATAAAGGAATCAACTTAATTAGAAATGAATTTGGTTTATCAAAGCAAAAAAATAAACCCTTAGTGATTATTGGTTGTGCGCCTTGTCAGGGTTTTAGTGCCCATCGAAAAAGGTATCAAAATCAAGACGATAAGAGAAACACACTTGTCGGTGCATTTATACATACAGCAGTCAAGCTGAATCCTGACTTTATAGTGATGGAAAATGTGCCGGAAGTATTGGGAAAAAAATATTGGAATCACTACGAGGATATCAGAAAAATTTTGAGGAAGAAAGGTTACGCTGTCAAACAGACAATTTATAATTCAGCTTCTTTTGGTGTTCCTCAAGCCAGGTCAAGAGCCGTAATTATCGCTTCTAAAATGGATTTTGAATTACCTGTACCAACGATTCTTGATAAAGAAAACTTTAGGACTGTGAGTGATGCCATTTCAGATTTACCGATGGTCAGTGCAGGCGAAGTTTCCCCTTCAGACAAATATCATAGAAGTACTAAACACAAGGCAAATACTATTGATATAATCGCTAAAGTGCCAAAGGACGGAGGTAGCAGACCCGAAGGTGTGGGACCCGAGTGTCTTGACAGAGTAAATGGTTTTTCAGATGTCTATGGAAGATTATTTTGGAACAAACCCGCTGTTACACTGACCCAATATTCTCGTAATCCTGCAAGCGGAAGATTTACACACCCCGAGCAAAATCGCGGCTTAACGATAAGAGAAGCTGCCCGAATTCAAAGTTTTCCCGATGCTTTTGAATTTCAGGGAAGCCTTTCTGATTGTTTCAAACAAATCGGAGAATCTGTACCGCCTCTACTTTCGGTGGCAGTAGCTTCACAGATAATACGGGCACTTACAGGCAGTAACTACTCTGGTGAACCCGTTGTTGAATCTATTAAAACACCAGTTAAAAGCTCATATATCAGTAAAATAGCACAAAATAGTTCACCATGAATTTGACTTGTATTGATGGATTTTCCGGTGCCGGTGGATTAAGTTTGGGCTTATCAAGGGCAGGATTTGAGATGTTGTTTAGCTTTGATATAGACCAATATTCAATACAAACCCAGTTATCAAATCAAAAATATTTTAAGCATAGAATAGAAAAATTAGATATACGGAATTTTGACCCTAAAAAAATAATGAACGAATTGAATATAAAAAAGGGAGAGTTGTCATTATTCGCGGGAGGTCCACCATGTCAGGGTTTTTCAATTCAAAGGATTGGAGCAGATGAAGATAGTAGAAATAATTATGTATTTTTATTTATCGAGAAAATGATTACCCTATCTCCTCGACTTTTTCTCATGGAAAATGTACTCGGTATCAATGGAAAAAGAGGAAAAAAAATACTTCAAGATGCCATAGAACATGCAGAAAAAAACGGCTACCATATTCACAAAAGAATTTTGGATGCACAAAACTATTTAGTTCCCCAACGAAGAAAAAGAATGATAATAGTTGGTGAAAAAGTATCATCATCACCATTAAAATTTACATTTCCACAACCTATTCAAAAAAAAATTACAGTTAGAGATACTATTGAAAATTTGCCACCACTGCCCTCCAACGGAAAAGAACACCCAGAGATAAAACATCATAGAAGCGATAAACTATCTAGCATTAATTTACAGAGAATAAAATACTTAAAAGAAGGGCAAGGCATGGCTTTTTTGCCAGAGTATTTGCTGGCAGAATGTCATAAAGTAGGTGCAGGAAAAATCGGACATCGCAATGTGTATGGTAGAATGAAATGGGATGATGTCGCTCCTACTATCACGGCTCGTTTTGATAGTTTTACAAGAGGAATGTTTGGACATCCCGAACAAAACAGAACCATATCTTTGAGAGAAGGAGCATTACTGCAAACCTTCCCCAAGGACTTTGAGTTCTCTGGAAACAAGGTAGATATTGCGCGACAAATTGGTAATGCCGTTCCCGTAAACCTTGCTTTTGCATTGGGTAAACAACTACTAAAAGCATTACAATGAGTTTTAACACTATACTGAATGATTATTTATCGGAATTGCACTCGGAAGTCTTGGCAAGCCAATCCGGTGAAACAACTACCGAATTGTCATTTAGAACAAGTTTGGATAATTTCTTTAAAAATGTATCTCGCAGTATAGATACGAACATCGTGACCATACTTGAACCCAAAAATCAGAACAAAATAGGTAGGCCGGACTGGAGATTCCATAATTCGGACTCTATGGGTGTGTACGGATATGTTGAAGCTAAGGGAATTGATACAAAAAATGAAATCAACACAGCAACTTATAAAAAACAAATAGACAAATACCTTTCGCTTGGCAACCCTGTTTTACTGACTGACGGAATAGACTTTATTTTGTTCAGACCCGATGGTGAAAAAATAAAATATACTGCATGTTCAAAACCTGTTGACTGGGAAAATGTAAACCCTGACTTTGAATTAGAATCACTTTTTCTATCCTTTTTCGGACAAATCGGACATCGGATAATTTCCGAACATCAATTAGTGTCGGAAGTAGCTAAAAGAACAAAACTCCTGACCGAAGAAATCAATGAGTTTCTTAATTTAGAAGAGGATGAGGCGGCAAATCAGGTAGAACTACATACAATACGTTTATTGAAAAACCTCAAAGAAGTTGCAGCTACAAGCCACGATAAAACTTTGGAAGATGACTTAAACTTTTCTGACTTTATTTCGCAGGTATTAACATTCGGATTATTGTATGCTCACAGAGTTATTGATTTTAATACGGCAAGCCCTTCTGAAAAATACGAGCGCATACACAGGTTTTGGTTCTCTGTTATAGATGACGAATATACCGAAGAATTACTACCGTTTAAAATGCTCGTCAGAGGTTTGGAATCTGAATTAAACTCTGATTTGAGTAGACTCGGAGTATGGTATGACGACCTGCGAAGATTACTATCTCACATACAATTTTCAAATAAACAAATAGAAACACCGGATTTTCACGAATTATATGAGGCATTTTTAACCAAGTACGACCCCGACACGAGGTTTGACTATGGAGCATTCTATACGCCTAGAGTACTGGCATTTTATACTGCCCGATTAGCAAATACAATTATCCGAAAAACAATGCCCGGTATGAAGATAAATGCTCCGGGCAACAAGATTATTGACCCCTGTTGTGGTACCGGTACATTTCTGGAAGCTATACTGGATATATTCACTCCAAGTGATAGTGTAGATTTAATAGGATTTGAAATACTGCCCGCACCTTACGCTTTGGCACATTACAGAATGAGTATAATTAGTCGTACTTATCCTAAAAATGTAAAAATTAAACTCACCAATACCCTAAGCGATACATTATTTGAAACAAATCTTGAGTCGAATAATCATCAATCTTTCGACAATTTACTCGTAAAGGAGCAAAAGGAAGCATATAATCTAGCTACTCCACCCTTGACTTTAATCATCGGAAATCCTCCCTCCTCTGATTCTACTTTTCAAATTGAAAATGAAGGGAAAATAATTAAAGAACTCATCAATGACTTCAGACCGGAGGAAACAGGTAGAACCGCAAGGCAGAATACACAAAAACAACTCTCCAATGAATTTGTCAAATTCTTGAGATGGACGGCAGACCGCTCCCTAAAAAGCTCGCCTTCTTTGTTTATTTTAATTATTCCATCAAGTTTTGCTAAAAGCCCCACCTATAAGTTTGCCCGTAAATTTCTTATCGAAAAATTCAATGAGATATGGGTATTGGATTTTGACGGTGACCTCCGAACAGGAACAGGGAGTGTTAATTTATTCAAAACTAGACAAGGACGACAAATTTTAGCTGCCATATCTGTAAAAGAAAATCAGTCAAATGCTTTACTTAACTACCAGTCTATTTCACATCTGTCCAAGCGGGAAAAGGTAGATTTTTTTAGCCAAACTACAATTGATTTAAATGAATGGAAAAGACTTGAAGTAGATACTGACGATTTTTCATTAAAACCTAAAACAAAATTTGACAAAAAACTATACAATTCATTCTGGCCTATTACAGATGCAGATGATAAGGGTATTTTTTTGAGACATTGTTCTGGTGTAAAGTTGGCTCCAACTCACTTATTGGTACATGCTTCAGCCGGACAACTTAAAAGGCGCTCAAAATTTATAGCCGATACTAACAATAACTTTGATACTATTAAAGCACGATGGTATAACGGACAGCGAAAAATCCCAAGTCAAACCAAAATTACCGAAGGAGTCAGAGCAAAACTCAAATCTGCCATAGCTGCAAATCATATAGCACAATACTCCTATCGACCATTTCTTGCAGTAAATGTCATACTTGACAATGATTTACTCAATCAATTAAAACAATTGGGAGGGGGAGGTACAAGAATACGCCCCGAAGTAAGAGCTGCATATACGGATAATCGAGTATTTGGTTTTATTGTATCACCTGCCCCTGAAGATTTAGACAATAATTTACACAAATTTTCATCCTTTTGCTGGAATATTCCCGATAATGACCTAAGTAAGAGAGGAAGCGCACGTTTGTTTTGTAATTATTTCCCAAAATACAAGAAAAAAGGCGAATGGAATCAGGAATCGGAAGAAAATATAAACATCCGATTGAGTACACTATTGTCAAGTGAATTTAATATTTCTAAAACGGAGATTGCTTCTTTGTTGACTTTTTATTGCTATGCTATTTTGAGTTCAAACTCTTATTTGAACTCGTTTGAAGGAGCATTGCACGGAGTAGCAGGTAACTGGCCTAAAATTCCAATCACTAAAGATAAATCGTTGTTTCTTATTATTTCTGAATTAGGAAAAAAACTCGCAGAAATCGAAAAGGCAGAATATACCATTCCCAATATTCCAATGCCTGAAGGAGAACTCACTTATTATAAATATGATTTCAAAAAAAATACAATTAATTTGCGGGATGACGCAGGAAATATTTTAAAGCAATTTCCAGATTTAGACCCAAAAGTCATAACTTTCAAAGTCTCCGGTTACAATGTAATTAAAGAATGGCTTAAAATACATTCTTATCAATACTACCGCCGTTCACTACAAATTGAAAAAATACTGGAACTTGAAACCTTGATAGCTAAAATTCATCTTTACATTAAGCTAGTTGAGCAGTTAGACCTGAAAGTAGAGAAAATATTAGAAGGGGAATTGTACGTTCACATATAAGTGAGAATAATGTATTAATGGTGTGCTTCACTCCTCTATACATATATGAAGTATTTGAAAAATAAACAAATCCATGACCAAACACCAACGACAAAACCTACTACAAGAATTAGTCAGACTTCCTTCGGAGAATGAATGGGTAGAGTTCAAACACAACTACCATTCGGACGAGGAGATTGGCGAGCGTATATCTGCGCTCTCCAATAGTGCGTGTATTTTGGGTCAGGAATTTGGGTATTTAGTATTTGGTGTGGAAGATGGAACGCATAACATTCTCGGAACGACCTTTAAAGCCAAAACAGCGAAAGCAAAAAAGGCAAAAAAAGAGAGTTTGGAACATTGGCTATTGCAGCGTTTGAGTCCGCGTATTGATTTTGAGATAATTGAATTTGATTATGAGGGCAAACACATCTCCATGTTCATCATTCCTGCCACGTATAATAAACCTGTGGAGTTTCACCATACGGCTTATGTGAGAGTAGGTAGTACGACAAGAAAACTCAATGATTTTCCCGAAAAAGCAAGAAAAATATGGACAAAAAGCGACGATAGTAAATTTGAAGAAACCATCGCCCTACGCAATGTCACCCCTGCCGATATCGTCCGCTTATTAGACACCCAATCCTACTTCGACTTGCTCAACATCCCATACCCAACCACCCAAGAAGGCGTAATCGAACGCTTCTTGTCGGAAGATTTGATTACGAAAAACAAAGGTGCCTACCATATCACCAATCTCGGCGCGCTACTCTTTGCCAAAGACCTCAACAACTTCGATACGCTGAAAAGAAAAGCGGTGCGGGTCATTGTCTATGATGGAAAAAGCAAGTTGCAAACTATCCGCGAACAAATCGGTGTGCGAGGCTATGCAGTAGGTTTTGCAGGTTTGGTCAATTGGATAAACAGCCAACTCCCCGCCAACGAAGTCATCGGTGAAGCCTTGCGAAAAGAGGTAAGAATGTACCCCGAAATCGCCGTCCGTGAATTGACTGCCAACGCTATCATTCATCAAAACTTTACAGAAAAGGGTTTTCCGACTGTCGAAATTTTCAGCGATAGAATCGAAATCTCCAATCCGGGTACGCCCCTGATTCAGCCCGAAAGATTTATTGACGAATACCAATCAAGAAATGAAAAAGTCGCCGATTTTATGAGACGATTGGGGATTTGTGAAGAAAAAGGTAGCGGCATTGATAAAGTCATTTCGTACAATGAAGTATTCCAACTTCCCCCACCGTCATTCGAGATAAAACAAACACGCACCGTCATAAGTATGTACGCTCAAAAGGACTTTTCTGAGATGACCAAAGAAGAAAAAATAAGAGCCTGTTATCAACATTGTTGCCTAAAATATGTAATGAATGAACGCATGACCAATGAGAGCGTTCGAGAGCGTTTTGGCATGACAAAAAACGATTCTTCCAAAGCATCTTCCATTATCAGTGCTACGCGAAAAGCGGGTTTGATTAAACGGAATGGTTACAATAACCAATCAAGGAAAGGCGCAAGGTATGTGCCGATTTGGGCTTGATAGGGATTTGGTGATTCCAACATTTCATAGCTTCACACTTTTCTCCCCCAAAACCCCTACCAAGTAAAAAAATCACGACAATGACCTTAGAAGCCAGAAAATTTAGTTGATAAACTTTCGGTTTGTTAGATGAAATAGATTGAATTTCTACGATTAATTGTTTCATTTTCAGTACAAAGCATACTCGCTAAAAGTCCAATTTTTTGCCACTTTTAGCGAGTATTAATTTTTATTGCTCGCCAAAAGTCCATTTTTTTGTGAGATTAAACGAGCAATAAATTTAATCTTATGCACCTACACATAGAACCTGACATCCGAAAAGCCTACACATTACCTTCAGAGTTTTACCGCAGTGAGGCGATATTTGAGCAAGTCAAAGAAAAAATTTTCACTAAATCGTGGCATTACATTGGCGATGCAGATTTGGTAGAAAAAGCAGGGCAAGTACATCCGTTTACCTTACTGGAAAATGTGGTGAACGAACCACTCGTACTCACCAAAGACAAGGACGGCACTAGCTATTGCCTCTCCAATGTCTGCACCCATCGCGGCAATATCATGGTACACGAACCCGGCGAAATACGTATGTTGAGTTGCAATTATCACGGGCGATGTTTTCGCTTGGATGGCAGGCTGCGGGCGATGCCGGGCTTTGAAGGTGTGGAGAATTTTCCGGCACCAAGCGACCATTTACCGCAATTGCCACTCGCGCAGTGGGGACCGATGCTCTTTACTTCTTTGTCAGAAAATCCTACATTTGAACAGGTATTTTCGGATATGCAAAAGCGGTTAAATTACTTACCTGTGGATACGCTTGAGTATAATGCTATGGGGTCGAAAGATTATTTTGTAGAAGCTAATTGGGCATTGTATTGTGATAATTATTTGGAAGGATTTCATGTGGCGTATGTGCATCCCGCGCTCAATAATGCGCTTGATATGGAGAACTATAGTTATGAGCTATTTCCGTATTGCAATTTACAATTAGGTGTGGCAAATGAGGGAGAGCCTTGTTTTGATATTCCCGAAGGAGTGCAGGATTTTGGCAAAAATATTTATGCCTACTATTGGTATGTTTTTCCGAATTTGATGTTTAATTTCTACCCATGGGGCTTATCATTGAACCTCATCGAACCCTTAAACCATCAACAAACCCGCGTCCGTTTTTTGAATTATAAATTTAAAGGCGTAGAGTTTGACCAAACCGTTCATAACCTCGACCAAACCGAAATGGAAGATGAAGCCGTTGTGCAACAAGTACAAAAAGGCATCCAATCCCGCCTCTACAAACGCGGACGTTTTTCGCCTTCAATGGAGCAAGGTGTACATCATTTTCATCGTTTGCTGGCTGATTTTTTGAATAGGTAAGTACTGAGTTACGCAGTAACGTGTCGGCAGCCTGTCAGTCCGCAGTCCGCCGCTAAATGCAAGTCCGCTTTCACGTTGAACTGCGGTCTGCGGTCTATTTGAGTGAAAAATGCAGTAGGTAAATTTAAATTCCAAACATACTCTTAAATAAAGAACCCGACATTATCGCTTCACCTTCGGCAAACGCCGCCTGTCTTCAAGGTCATATTCATTTAAAATGATGGAATAAGAAAGGGAAATAACACTCGAAGTCAAGGGATTTCTGACATTAAATTCTTCTTGAAAAAGGTAGTTAATTGTGACAGAACTTTGATTGGCAAGCGGACGCGAAAGTCCCAAACCCAAACGGTATCTGTCAAAATCATTGCCTTCGAGAGAGAGTTGGTAAAATAATTCTCCGGCGAGAGAAAGGTCTAATTTCAAAGCTTTGACCTTTGTTCTGATGGATAATTTGGGGCGCACACTGCGTTCCGGCAAATCTCCTACTTTATAATCTTCCTGATAGCGCAATCTAAAAACGGGTTCTACAAGCCATTTTTTATCCAATTTCAGGGACAAATCGCTGTACAAACGCTGATTGACCGAGCGTGAGCGAAGGGTGTAGCGGTAGCCGAGTGATAGACGTGCTTGCTTGAACAATTCGTAGCGAACACCGCCGTCCAAAAAAGCAGATTTAAATTGAGAAACATTATTATTGAGCCGGACTTGCTCTTCAAAGGAAAAAGTGAGTTTTTTTCCCCAGTCTTTTTTCAGTTCGATGCCTTTCCAGAGTTCAAAATCTTCACTTTGTGCATACAAATTTGACTGAAACAACAAAGTAAGGCACAAGCATAAAATTCCCAATACCATTCGATACAGGCATAGATTTTCCTTACATTTCCAGTGGAAATTTTTCATGCAGTTTTTGAATTTTGAATGAATTGCTAATGCAAAAATGCGATACAATGTGTTCGCCAATTTTGAATTTTGAATGAAAAATATTTAATTATCAACAAAAAATAAAGTGAAATTTAAATCTATTTGTCATTCAAAATCCATAATTCAAAATTTGGCGAAGACATTGGCGCATTTAAGCATTATCGGGCTACCCGTTTAAGTTTGCTCAACTTTGATAATCAGTAATTTACAATCCCGTATAGCTATCGGGATGTTACTCAATGAATTGTAAAAAACTATGAACTATGAACTATGAACTGATAACCCATTATCGCACTATCAAGTGAGGGCTTCCTCCAGATGAGTTTGCCCATTAAATTTTGCCGCGTCCATTTCATCCAAGTCTACCTTAGTTTCGAGGCTGTTTGTTGTTTCATTGGCATCATAATGAACGTAAAGTACGGCACTATCCGTCAAATAATTGACCGAATATACTTCAACTTTTTTAATATTCAAACCCATTCGCTCTTCGAGGTCTGCCTTCAACTCGTCATAATGTTGCGGTTGTACCAATCGTACTTTTTCATACTGCACTTTGCGCGATACCATTTTTTCCTGAAAAAATGTACGCTCCATAATATGCAGTGCCGTAACAATACTGGCATTGATGAAGAGCAATTCCAATACGGCAAGTTCGACCACATTGATGGCATTCATCACCGCCACACAAACTACCGCAAAAAGATAGGTCATATCTTTAATACTAATCGTTTGGGTACGATAACGCATGATGGAAAACAGGGCAAATAAGCCAAAGGCAAAGCCCATTCCCAACTCCACATTCACCATGAGGTGACAGAGGAAGAAGATAAGAATATTGAAAATGAAATACGTGAAAATATAATCACGCTTATCATTTCGCTTGCTGTATATTTGTTTTACAATCAAATATACCACAAGGATATTGATTGCAAATTTTATTAACAGCGTAGGTAAGTTACCGATTTCAAACCAGTTGATAGTCGGGGTTGACTGAAGCAATATCTCTGTAAACATCATTTCCCGTGATTTTTGCTAACTTTAAAAGTTTCTTTTTGAATGTATTACGCTTGATGGAATCCAGACAGGTCATTACTCCCAGACAATATTTGCTCAATGTCATAGGATAAACTCTGTGTTCGTGTAATGCTTGTACTGCGGGAGATTTCCGATTAAATCGTTCCTGCTTCACCTCAATAATTGCCATATCAGGGTGTTCCACCACTTCTCTTAAATAATAATTTTGAAAACTTAAATTGACATCAATGGTTACGCGTTCGGTTAGGTCTTTGTTTGCCAGGGTAATTCTACGATAAAAAATTAAGACTGAAGGTTCAAGTCGAGAGATGTCCAAAGGCGTCTGCTCTTCCAAAAACTCCATTGACTTTGGTTGAAGATTGTATTCGATATCATCGGTTTGGATGCGTGTTTTTATGGTTCGTTTTTTATTGGATTTAAATTTAACTTCCAAAAAAGATAAATTCGATTCAATGTATTTTCTAAAACGTACTTTATAACGATTTGTGTGTCCATTGTGGTGTTTCATATACAAATCCAAGGTCGCATAATCATAATATAATGATTCATAAGAACTTATACGTCGCCCGTCAATTTCAAGCACAAAATAATCCTTATTCAAGGTATTCAATACGCTTGGAAGTGTTTCTGTTTTAATCACCATTTTAGTATCCTGACGATTCATCAACTTGACACTATCCAAATTTTTAAGTGTAATTGGCTGATAGTCAAGGAGAGATTCTTGGATTCTCTGATTCTGTAATTGTAGATTCAACATAGTTCGCACTTTTCTTCTTTATCTAAATCACGGAAGATGCAATTCATATTGTTATAGCAGTTGCACCATAGATATAGATTTATCTATCGAACTACTTCCGCGATTTTCATAAAATAATGGTCTTCGGCTCCGTGGAATGGTGAATAGTCGGTGATCCTAAGTTTTTTCTGTCGGTTTATAATGTCACACTGTACAAAGACTACATAGATTATACTAAAGTAGTATTTTGATAGAGAATAGTTGCATCTAAATATTGAAAAACTGCCCCTAGTTCTTACATTACTAAAACCGTACTTGCAATATCTTATAGTGCATGACAAAAAAATATTGTAAAACACTAAAAGTGTGACTTGGCTTTTGACCCAAAAATATGTTTTAGGGAACGGATAATAAACAGTCAGGTTGGTATCATTTGTCTATAGACACATACTACAATCAAAAAGCCCTATTGAATCATAAAAATATATAACTCATATAGGACTATAATGTAACATTATTTTTCGGAATAATGTGAAAAACTAAGCAAAAATTAGGTAAGTCGAGGTTCGCACCACCGAGTCCATGGTCGGCAGCACATTCGGGTGTCACAAAATCAGTCGCTTCCTTTGATACTTTTTTGAAATGTAAAACTCACTTGAACTTTGGACATAGGAAATTGGGGAATTTGGAAATTCGGTAATCCCGATAACTATCGGGACTTTTTTAGAATTTTATAAAAAATAATTATTTACATATTTTCTTTTAATAATAAAAATAAAACAATTGATAATCAATGTTTTATAAAATTAAACCTAATTTCCCAGTTCCCTAATTCCCATTTTGTCCAAAGTCCAAAACTCACAATTTAGTGAGAAATTCAGTGGGAAATAAAATTTGTCAATTTTTCAAAAAGTTGCATTTATGAGTTGAATCCAAGTTCATAAAAAAGCCATGCCTTTGATATTTGGAATTTCTTTAAGAAAACTCTATCTTTGCGAGCCTTTTTAAAAAAAGACAGTTTTATTAATTTAGAAACGAAATTAAACATGCAAACAGTAGCTATAACAGGTACGGCAAGAACCGTGCTTGGCAAAAAAGCTGTGAGAGCAGTCAGAAGCGAGGGACATATCCCTTGCAATGTATATGGCGGTAAGGAAAATGTCCATTTTTCTGCGCCCGTAAATGCGTTCAAATCACTCATTTACACACCGGATTTCAAAGTGGCGGAAATCACTGTGAATGGCAACGTACACAAAGCCATCGTCAAAGAAATTCAGGCACATCCGGTGACAGACCAGATATTACACATTGATTTTGTGGAGCTTGTACCTGAAAAAACCATAAAAGCCGAAGTGCCTTTGCGTATGGTCGGGCAGTCGGAAGGTGCAAAAACCGGTGGTGCTTTGATACAAAAATTGCGTTATGCAACGGTAAAAACCACACCGGAAAGTTTGGTAGATATACTCGAAGTAGATATTACCGAATTATTGCTGGGAGATTCGGCACGAGTGCGAGACATCAAACCTATTGAAGGACTTGAAGTACTCAACAATCCGAGTTCTCCGGTAGCTTCTGTCGAAATTCCGCGTGCATTACGTAGCGCACAAGCTGACGAAGATAAAGCAGCAGCAGAAGCAGCAGAAGCTGAAGAAGCAGCAGAAGCTGAAGCAGCAGAAGCTGAAACAAAAGAGTAATTTTAAAACTATTCTTTACATAAAATATTTCTGAAAAAGAGGCGATTTTTACAAATCAGCCTCTTTTTTAGTTTTCGAGTAGCGAGTGTTCTCCTTACTTGGCACGCATATGCTAAAAAGATTTTTTCAATTATTTTCAAGACAATCGGCAGAGCCGGACCCTATGAAATATTTAATCGTCGGTTTGGGAAATGTAGGTGCGGAATACGAAGATACGCGCCACAATATAGGCTTTCTTGTCATGGATAAGTTGGCGCAGGACTATGATGCTACTTTCAAAGATGGTCGCTTGGGATTCACCACCGAATTTAAGCATAAAGGACGTACTTTTTGTCTGCTCAAACCCACGACTTATATGAACCTGAGTGGCAGAGCAGTACAATATTGGCTCAATAAGCACAATATCAAAGCCGAAAATTTGCTGGTAGTCCTTGATGATTTGAATTTGGAATTTGGGACGCTGCGGATGCGCGGCAAAGGTAGCGACGGCGGACACAATGGCTTAAAAAACATCAACCAAGTACTCGGCAACAACAAATATGCCCGTCTGCGTTTTGGTATCGGCAATAATTTTGGAAAAGGAAAACAAGTAAATTATGTATTGGGAGAGTGGACAGAGGCAGAAAATGAAAAATTGCCCGAACTCATCAACCGCGCCGCCAGTATGTGTACTTCTTTTGGCACGATTGGTTTGCAATTTACGATGAGTCAATTCAATAAATAACTGACCTTACGCGGTAACGTGTCGGCAGCCTATCAGTCCGCAGTCCGCCGCTTGCAAGTCCGCTTCACGTTGAATTGCGGACTGACAGGCTGCGGACTATTTGAGTGAAAAATGCAGTTAAATATGCTCTTAGTCTTGCAATTTTTCTCCATAAGCCAAATCGCCCGCATCGCCCAAGCCCGGTACGATGTAAGAGCGAGCCGTCATTTCTTCGTCAATAGCTCCTACCCAGATGTCAACTTCCGGCAGATTGCGTTGTACATGCCGGATGCCATCCGTATTGGCGATAATTGTTGCGATATGCACCTTTTGAGGAACGCCATTGCTCATCAATTCTTGCATGGTGAGTACCATCGAAGCCCCCGTAGCCAGCATCGGGTCGCACAAAATCACCACCTTATCTTCCAGTGATGCACAAGAAGTGTATTCTACCCGAATATCAAAAGTACCGTCTTTGTGATGCTGTCTGTATGCCGATACAAAAGCATTGTCTGCAAAATCAAAATAATTTAAAAAACCTTGGTGCATAGGGAGTCCTGCCCGCAAAATCGTTCCTAATATAATATTTTGCTGCGGCACATATACCTCTGCAATGCCAAGTGGTGTCTCTACTTCGCGTGTTTGATAGCTTAGTGTTTTGCTGATTTCATAAGCCATAATCTCTCCTATACGCTCCATATTTCTACGGAAGCGCATCCTATCTGTTTGAATGGCAACATCACGCATTTCTGCGATAAATTGATTGGCAATTGAATTGGTGGTACTTAGATTGTGTATCATATTTCCTCGTCGCTGAAGCAAACAATTTTCTCAAATATAATCAAAAAATCTAAATTGCAAAATTTTAAATAGCTTATTAGTTTTAGACTTTACACAGAATAGGAATTAGAGAATTGGGTTTAATTTTATAAAACATTGATTAGTAGTTGTTTAATTATTTTTTATTAAAATAAAGTATATAATTTACAATATGTTTGCCAAATCAGATATTGAACATTTTTAGTAAAAATTATTTAAAATTATAATTTATACTAATTCATAATTTAAATATTTATAAAAATAAAAATAAATAAATTATTCGCGTTTGATTTGTAATTTCTAATTTGGCGAACACATTGATAGTTTTACAGTTAATTAAGTATTTGAAACGTAGAATTTGTAAAACAAAAAAGCCCCACATCGGCTTTCCAACGCAGAACTTTTAATCAAATGAAACCATCTTTTATTTTGGGATTTAGCTAACAATGTCTTCGCCAAATTTTGAATTATGAATTTTGAATAATAAATTAATTTAAATTTTACTTTGTTTTTTACTAATAATTAAAAACTAACAAATAAAATATTTTTTAATATTAAAAATTAGCGAACACATTGAGATTTCTATTCCAACCAATCACTAATCACTAATCACCAATTTCTGATTATAAAAGCCTTTATCAGTTTGGATGTTTAGCAGATACACACCTGCGGGAAGATGACGAACATCTAGCTGCGTATTGCTTGCTACTATCTGACGAGCAAGCACGGGCTGTCCCACAGTATTGTAGAGTGTGACTGCTTGTGCCTGCAAGTCGCTGATAGTCAGATTAATTGTGTTTAGTGTCGGATTAGGGAAAATCTTTATACTTTGAGATAAGTCAGGATTTTCGGCTGTCGTAACGGTATTTTCTAAATTCACCACAAGGGCATTTTCACTACCTGTTATGACAATTTCTTCGCCTGTATTTTTAATCGCCCGTACATTGCTGATGGGAAAGTTGAGTTCTATTTCTGTGGCTAATTTTCCGATGATATTGTCGGTCATCACGAAGCTGACAGAACCGATTTGACCGAAGCCCGAAGTATTTTGCTGGTCGGTACGCGAGTAAGCAAAATCAATTACGGATTCACTGACCACGTTTTGTTCTAGCTGCAAAACCGTTGTGGGGTCGCCTATCCACGATTCCATAAAATAATCTGCACTTACTTCGCTACTATCCACCAAGTCAATAGGGTAGGCAATCGAAAATGCCACCCCATAAATTTCATCAACGGGCAAATCTGCCGTTCCCATGATAATATCAGCATTGATAATAATGGAACCGGTATCAGGCGCGGAGTAGATGGTATCAAGCTCAAATTCGAGGTGCAAGCCGGGCGCACCCTCTACCCGCGTGGCATAGACACCATCGTGTGTTCGGTTGTAATTTTGTTCGATAGCATCTACATCATCAAAGAAAATTTCGCCATCGCCGTTGCAGTCTATATGTTTGAGGTTGATGCTGTCTGCACTGATTTGCCAGTCGGGGGCAGGCTGACCGTACCAATCAATCGCAGCATTGGGACGCGGAGGACCGGTTTCGCCAAAATGCAAACCAATCGGCAGTATATCGTAATTGTCAGCCACCATATTGCGGTCTGTATCGCCGGGAAATACGCAGTCGGTGTCTTCACATTCGGGATTTTGGACGGTGATGGTTTCGCAAAGCACTAAGTCACCAAAACCACAAGGGGCATCGGGTTCGAGATTGACTATTGCACATATCTCATAAACTCCATAGTCGTCAAATGCGACAAATATCGAATCTCCTGTACCGTACTCTTCTCCGGTCTCAAAATTTAGCCATGAAGTATTGGCACTCTGATTGAACGGGGAATTAATTGTGAAGATAAATGAAGTATCATTAATCAGGTTGTACTCCATTTCATAGTCACATTCATCAGTAGGCGTACCGGATACCAAGACGACCTCACAGTAGGAACTCTCACAAGCAATATTGTCCCAAATAGTGAGGCACACATTATACACACCTATATTTTCATAAACATGTTCAAGGCTATCTATTCCTGAATAATTGCTTGTATGACCATCGCCAAAATCCCACATGGCATTGCTGTAATTTCCGCTAGAAAGATTCGTAAAAGTGACGGTATTCATACCATTTATGTTGCCTTTGTCTTTCCACTCAAAGAAGGCTTCGCAGTTGTCTTGTTGACCAATGAACTCGACCATAAGACATAATTCTTGCTCAGGACATATTTCATTATTTGCAAGGTTTAAAAATTTTGGAACGACTACACAAAAATTATAATTGCCGTTTTCGGGGAAGTTGTAGTCTATTGTACTTCCATATTCAAATAATTGCCCATTGATATACCACACAACAGAATCCTCATCTAGCTCATAAGAATAAGGATAAGACAGTTCAAAAATTGCCGAATCATTATTTATATAAGTATGAATCTCCAAATTGCTACAGTCGGTTTGATAATTCACTATCTCGACCTTAGTACACACCTGTATGGTTGGACATACTTCGCCTGTGATTGTATTGATGACATTCGTGGCTATCATGCAAACAACATAATTGCCATCGACAGAGAAAATATAATCCATCGTACTGCCGTATTCGATGAAGTCTCCGTTGATAGACCACGCAATAGAGGCTTCGTTGACTTCGTAAATATCAGGATAAGATGCTTCAAAAATTCCCCAGTTATAGTCCGTAAAATACTGAATTTCAAAGTCTGTTTCGCAGCTTATACTATCTCCAACAACTATCGTATCACAAAGCACACCTCCGCATCCAAGTGCGGTATCGCTATATTCTACACAAATGATATACTCTCCGGGTTCGTCAAAATCATACAATAAAATAGAATCATTACTAATCACGTTGCCGTCATTTTCAAGTATCCAAGCAAGCTCATCAGGTACAAAACCACTAACAGTACTGAACAAAATACCGAATACAGACAAGTCGTTAGTCTCCAAAATCAATTCATACTCACAGGGGTTGACATCTCCAACAAACACCCACTCACAAGCCGTACAAGTTTCGCCACCTACCTCATAATCAGCACAAATCAACATTTCGAAGGAAGGCGGAAAATTTACATCCAATTCATATACCACCGTTGCCGAATCACCAAATTCTAATTGCCAATCCGGGCTATACCACTCCACTACATCAGGCGTATAAGGTCCAAAATCTGCGGGGTTGTATATGTTCATGTACAGCGTTGTGGGTCCTGCTGATACCTCAATTTGATAGTCACAAATACTATCTGTTAATATTTTTTCGGATTTTCCCAAAACACTAGTCCAGCACAAGACTGAAATAAGTATACATAGTATAAATTGAACCTTATTGTTTTTCATAATTAATCTTCAGTTTTGTCAGTATAATTTTCCTTCGCAGACCTCGTGGTATATAGGTCGAAATAACACACTACAAAAATGAATGTTTTTTACTAGACAAAAAAGTACAATTTTAGCCTATTGTGAATTTTTATTAGTTCTAATTAATTTATAACTTATTGAAATAAAACACTTTAAGTTATTTTTTGTGAATTGTTTTTTAGAATGTTCTTAAAAAATGAACATAAAAAAACGGAGTACAAACACTTATCAAGCATTTGCACTCCGTCATAATTTTAAAAGAAAGAAAGATGAGTCAATAAATTCCAACACAAATTTTCACTTATGACTCCAAATCTAATTTTGTCGCTAAAGCCTCCTGTTTTGGATTCAATAAATCATCTGTGAGTTTTGCCTTTGGGTCTTTTGACTGACGCTCATTGATGATGGTGAGTAGCGCACTGTTTTTGCTATGGGGAATTGCTTGGATTTGATTTACGAGTTGTCCTGTCAAAATGGGATGCCGGAGAATTTTATACCTAATCTCCGATTTCTTTGTGTCAATCGTAATCTTTTCGATAATTTCTCCCAGGGCTGTTTTCATGTAGCGTACAATTTCCTGTCTGGTTTGGCGTAAGATTTTAAACTCCTCAATATCAGTCAGATACCTATCCGGATGCATGATTCTGTCTAAAAAATAATCCCAAACCGCTTGTACGGAAACGTCAATACTAACGCTGCTATAGCGCATGGTACTACTCATAAAATTGATTTAATGTTTTTGAATAAAATAAATCCCGAACTTTATCAGGAGCAAGTTTTTGTGCGAATAAATCTAATTTTATTAAATGAAAAATGAATAAATTATTATTTGGTTTCAAATAATTTTAACAAAACGATAATACAATATTTTTAAGAAAAAAGCAATAATAAATTGTCAAGAAAGTGCCATATTTTTCATTTTCATTTTCACTAAGGAATTTTCATTTTCATTTTCATTAAGAATTTTCATTTTCATTGAGATTTTTCATCAAAAAAAACAGCAGTATTTCCTATCTCACTTAACAATTAAAGTGCTTATTAGAAGCCCAAACAAACTAAAAATTTTGTCATATAAACTTCCAAGAAAAAAAAGATGACGCAAAAATCATCCAATAGGTACGTTTTTTTTAAAAAAAAATTAACCCTCAATAACTAACTGATTATCAATAAAATAGAGATAGAAAATAAGTGCAGACACAGGCTTGTTCGCAATACCCCCATCGCCAATTGGCACGAAAACTGATTTATAGGGAGTATCAATATAAAATAAGCGGATAGAATAAACCCACTATTTTATCCTGCGATTTATTACCACAAAACATATATTACTATGAACAAGCATGTTTTTTTACCTATCACACTATTACTCCTTTTTCTCAGTCTGAATACCTTCGGACAGCGTAGCGATAAGCGCGTATACACCGACAGTGGTTGGTGGACACTCGGCATCACAGGAGGTGTCGCATGGCAAAATAGTGACATCCGTGCCATTCCCGGTTGGGGAGTAGGGGTTGACCTTGCCAAAAACATTTACCATCGTCCGCAGGGATTGTTGGATTTGGATTTGCGCGGACGACTGCTCTACACCAATACTTACGGTGCCGACCACGAGCGTTCTTTCGGTATCCTCGACAATGATGCTCTCAACGGTACAAACGACCCCGACCTCAACTACACCGCCCCCACCGGTCCGGGTTTTACATTTATGAACCACAAAACCTATCTCGGCGAAGCCTCGCTCGAAGCAGTACTGACTGCCAATCGCTTGCGCGAAAACACAGGCATCATCCTTCAGGGTTTTGGCGGACTTGGGCTGAATGGCTACCAAACCTTCACCGACCAACTCGCAGGTAGTGAAATGTATGATTGGAGCGAAATTGATACCGACCGCCGCAGGTTGGATATTTTGAGCCAAATCGGTACTTATGGTTACTACGAAACGCCTGCACAAGATTATGACAATGCGCCGCGTATCTCGGTGATGCCATCTTTGGGCTTGGGCTTGGGCTACCAACTGAGCCGCAACTTCTCTATCGGGTTGGAACACAAAACGAATTGGGCATTGCACGACAATCTTGAGGGGCAACAATTCAATAGAGAAAATAATGAACTGACAGACGATAATGACATTCACCACTACACTTCACTCTATTTGCGTTGGAGAATTGGTGACAGATACAAGCAAGAACCAACACCCACTGTAAATTCCGTCATTGATTGTAATGGAACTGCTCCAATTATTACATTTAAAAGCCCCAGAAAAGAGATAAGTACTACGGATAGCGACTGTATAAGTGTTGCTGCGAATATCGAATATCTTGATGGGCGCGAAAATATTACGGTAAGATTCAACGGAAAACCACTCAATACCTACACCTTTGATACACGTAAAGATAAATTTACAAAGATGTTGGAACTTGAACCGGGGAATAACACACTCGAAATCATTGCGACTAATAAATGCGGAGAGCGTATAGACAGCCGTACTATTATTTATGAACCGAAACCAATAAACTCAATCACTTCGTCTTCGCCCAAACCATCTTCGCCGAAACCTACGGTACGCATCACACGCCCCGCAGCAAATCCTTATAATAGTGCGGAGCAAATCGTAAGCCTCAAAGCCGATGTAGAAAATGTGGACAAAAAGAGTGACATCATCTTTGAAATCAATGGCAAACGTACTTATAATTTCGACTTTGGCGGTTATTTAGGCGGTACAATTACAGCCGACATTCCACTAGAGACTGAAAAGACTGATGTAAGTATTGAGGTCAGAAATGCTAATGGCAGAAACCGCGATACACAAAGAATTATTTATAAAGGAAATACCAACTACAATTTGCCGAATGTACGTATTAGTTCGCCTTCGGGAAGTTCTTATAATTCAACAGAAAACACCGTCCCTGTAATCGCCAAGATTGAAAATGTGAATAGCAAAAACGATATTACCTTTACAGTAAATGGTCAGCGTACAAGCAACTTTGTTTTCAATGCAGCTTCCGACGAATTTAGAGCCAATGTTGCCCTCGCCGGTGAGCGTACAGAGGTCATTATTCATGCCGTAAATAATTATGGAAATGATTCGGACGATGTGAGTATTATATACTGTCCGCCGGCAGCTTTCCGTCCGCAGGTGACAATTATCAAGCCCATGAATGGACAAACTACGCTCAATGACCGCGAGGATGTCACAGCTACCGTCACGAATGTAAATAGCAGAGCTGATATTAATGTGAAAATTAACAACCGACCCATTCTCAATTTTAATTATAATAATTCGAGAAATGAGTTAACATTCACAGCGAATTTGGATGCAGGCAGCAATACCATCCACATTAAAGCCACCAACTCGGCAGGCAGCGACAGCGATAATGTAACTATCAATTATAATGCAATCGAAAGACCGGAAGTAGATATTATCAAACCCAATAGCGACCCTTATACTTCCTCCAATTCGAGTGCGGGCATCGTAGCAGTTGTACAGAATGTAGACAGCAAAAACGATATTACTTTTAAGGTCAATGGCAGAGCCACACGCAGCTTCACATACAGCGCATTAAGCGGGAAGGTAACGGCAAATGTCAGCCTCGTAAATGGTAATAACACCGTTTATATCAAAGCCACCAACTCAGCAGGCAGCGACAGCGACGATATGGTGATTAAGTACAACAAACCTCCGCGTACAACGAATACCCCGCAACTTACACCAATCGTCAAAATCACGCAGCCCAATACCAGCCCTTTTACGGTCAATAGTCAGCAAGTAGCCATACTCGCAACGATTAGCAATGTACCAAGTAGCCGAGATATTACCTTTACGGTGAATGGCAGAAAGATTCGTGGCTTCGACTACCAGCCTGACCGCAACACATTTGAAGGGCTGATTACTCTGCATGAAGGTGAAAATAACATCGTCATTACAGGGCGCAATGGCAGCAAAACAGCAAGTGATAATACCATCATCATATACGAAGAACGCACACAAACCAACGGACAATTCGGCGATACCTTCAACGATAACACCGACAATGACAGCGACAACAATGACGGCGGCGGCAAAATCACTAACGACGAAGATACTAAACCAAGTCGTCCAATCTTGGGAAATTTGATAAAAGGTAAACGAACTAAAAAATCAACGCGCAGTTCAGGCGGCAACTGATACCAGTTTTATCCGATAGCGATTACTGAAAATGGTATGAGTATCAAGATTTAACGATTGATAATTATAACAGGTATGTGACGGACTTTGAAAGGAGTTGTTGTATGCCTGTTTTCTTTTGTGAGAACTTGTTATTATAGTAGAACTGATTGATGAACAGAACTATGCTACCGCAAAATCTGTATAGGTCCGAAATTCAGGACTTTTCAAGCCTAACACAATTTCGTCGGCAGCTACACCTTTTTTGAGTAATTCAATCTCAATTTCGCAAGCGGTATTATTCCATTGAATCCATATTTTTTCATTGATAATATCTAAATGAATCAAACATTGGAAGGTATAGTCTTTATCCCGCCAGCCTTGCATAAGGAGTTGAAAATGATTGTTTTCTTTGTCAGAAATAACTAACAAATTCAATGGATTGGTCGTGCCTTTATAGTAGGCAGCATTATCTTTTAGAATGTCGATAATCGTGTCTTGGAAAAACTTTATTCTATCCATTTTATGATATTATTTGATGCTACACAATTTACATATCATTTTGAAAAAATACAAGAAAATCAACTTGCAAAAGTTACCAAATATTGGTATCTTTACAAGAAAGTAACTGAATTATGGCAAAAAATACATCAATATCGCTCGGTACTTATTTCGAGGATTTTGTGAATAGTACCATTGAAAAAGGCAGATTCAATAATGTCAGTGAAATGGTAAGAGCAGGTCTGCGCTTATTGGAGGAGGAAGAAACCAAGAATGAACGCCTTCGTGCTGCCCTTTTGGAAGGTAAAAACAGCGGTACTGTAGAAAACTTTGACAGAGATGCTCGCTTGAAAGCTATACACGAAAAATACAAGAAAAATGCCGAGCTACACAATCAAGGATAAAGCCGATTGGGATTTAGGGGAAATTTGGGACTACACTTCTCAAAGGTGGTCTGATGACCAAGCCGACAGCTACTACAACTCACTCATGGATGCGTTTGAAAAAATTGCCCAAAACCCAGAATCAGGTAGGTCTTACGCACACGTCTTGGAAAATTGCCG
>CALCMV010000058.1 GCA_937967535.1 uncultured Saprospiraceae bacterium | reverse complement strand
CCATTTAACTTTGCCTAAAGCAAATACTCGTCAGACGAATCCCTTTATTCAATGCGAATATTTTATGAGACAAATCACTACATTTCACAAAAACCTTCGTCAGACGAGTACTATCCCGCAAGCAAACTTAAACGGGTAGCCGAGTAATTTTTAATGCTCCTCTTTCCTCTTTTTTTAAATATTAAAAATTAAAATAATGCGATACTTATTCATTATCAGTATAATATTTCTATTCTATAACCCTTATATTTTCGCACAATCCGATTCTTTGACTACGAATATACCGGATGAAAGCATTACTGTTGACACGCCGGATATTGAGGCATCGAGCAATATGGCAGTAGTAGGCGGCGATACGATTTTGTTGGATGCCCCCTATTTCAATTCTTTTGCAAAACCCATCATCGCTATGTCGGGCGATATTGTGGTGGTCAATACAGATAGTATTCATTTGGTGAATAACAAACGCTTTTTGTTTTATGAAGACCTGCGAGGTGTCATCGGCTTGGAAGACAATTGTAATGACCAAATTCAGGAGGTCATAGCAAGGTACGAGGCATCTTTGGAACGCAATGAAAACAGCTTCAACAGCCTACTCGACAACTGCAACGAAACCAAAGAACTCACCGACCGACTGCTTGCCGTTACCGAAGGCTCCCTTGTCAATACTAAAACGCTGCTCACCGATACACAAAACCAACTCATTGATGCCAAGGCTTCGCTCTTAGAAGCAAAAAGAGCGCAAAGAACCGCACGCAGAAAAAATACTTTGCAAAAGGTATTAATCGGTGCAGGTGCGGCGGCTGTCGGGGTATTGGTCGGGGTGATTGTGGAGTAATTGGCTATAAAATACAAATAGCGACATTTTCAAAATACCTCACAACACGTCGTAGGGACAAGGCATGCCTTGTCCCTACGACGTTTTTTTTTATTTTTTACGAAAAAATACCATCCTATAAAATACTGATAATCAATTAGTTACTTTTACTTATAAAAATACTCTAACAAAAAAACATCCTTCAAGGTGACTTTTCTATGCTTCTCTGCGATATAGTAGTGTTCAACACAAAATACAATCTACACTAACTCATGCTGACGAGATTAATTTTGAATGTAAATATCTTCATTAACATTGAAATCACGCAATTAAAAATCTGAAATCAAAAATTGCAACATTCAATTTTTTCGCCGGCAAAAACAATGATTAAAATTATTTCCCTTAAAAACGATTATTAAACTAAATGTCCGGACGATACAAGTAGAAAGGCTGCCCGTATGGGCAGCCTTTTTTTATACAAGGTAAAACGATTTTGTAAATCGTCGCGTGATACATGAAGAACGATTTGCAAAATCGTTTTACATTTTTATCTTTTCCAAAATGCTCTTTCTCAATACCTTCAAATCTTGAATTTCAGGTCGTCGGCTCAAATAATTATACCGATATTCTGCCCTTGCTTTCTTCCAATGACGATGCAGCCACAGCCCGATTTTAAACACAAAAGGCATCGTCAGTACATATATCAATGCCATCCATTTACCCAGAAAATATCCAACCGGAATACTCTGCAATATCCACACAATTGGAAATAAAAACAGCCCTACCGTAAAGGCAATCGTAGCATAAAACACAGGGTCTTTCACACGACTCAGAAATCTTTTTTTGAGAATAATGTAAGGCAATGCAGAATTAAGAAAAGCATAAATATAAACGGGCAATGCTATCACCAATCCAATGATTTTCAATAAAATAGCACCAATCGCGTGTTGGTTTTTTTCAAATAAATCGTCAGTGAGATTATATTGGTCAATACCTTTTTTGTAGGCGAGCGTGTCGGTTGCTATCTCTTTAAATGTGGCTTCATCCTCGCGTATCATGCGCTCACATGCTGCAATGATGTATTTATCTGATTTAAAATTTTGTACTAAAATATCGCCTTCAAACTTATGTGTGGCTTGTATTTTTTTTCGGGCTAATTTTCTTAATAATTCAATCGCCTCGTAGTGTTCTTTGCTTTCAATATGAATCATCAAAGGTTTCAAGCCCTCTGCCAAATCATGGGTCAATTGTCGGATTGCTCTTGCTTTATTTGTCTCATATAATTCCTTGTAATTTGAAATGGGAATCGCTTTGCCATATTGTACCAGTACATCCGTAGCGATTTTTTGCGGCGCAGAATAATATGTACCGATGGGTACGATATGCAAATTTGTCTCAAAATCCACTGCTTCTGCCGTCCAAAATGCCATACGTGCAAAACCCTTTTTTAGAGGTCGCAGTCGGCGCGGTTCGTCGTGATTGCCTTCCGGGAAAATCTTCACCGTACCACCCGCCTCCAATCGCTGTGTGACTTCGCTGAATGTGGCTTTATTTTGCTCCACAATATTCACCTTATCACGCGGACGAAAAATCGGCAACATATTCAAACCCCGCAAAAAACGTCCCGCCAATTTCCCTTTAAAAATATCGCCCCGCGCTATGAATGACAATTGCCTGTCCCACACATCTGTTGTGATGACGAGCGTATCCATGAGCGCGTTTTGATGATTGGAAGTGTATAAGGCAGGTTTTGGAACATCTTGATTATCAATGGTTTTCCATTTGCCGAGATAGATTTTTAGACCGAATCTGACGAGCCAAAAAAGAATAGTGTATGAGTATGAATGTCTTTGTTTTTGCATTTACTTTTTCAATTCCTTCAAAAATTGTACGATTAATTCTATCCTCCTAAGGTGGCAAAGCCACTAGCATAATGAGTAGATGAGTAAATGATAAAATGAGTAAATGTTTTACGCTTGAATTTTTTTTTCATTAAAACTGAAAACTCCGCAGATTCCATTTTTGATAAAATTTACCAAAATAAATTTGGAAAACTTGTTGTTTTAATAAGTCTTTTATCTTTTGACGAAGGTATTTGTTTAAAAATCAAAATTTAAATTGGCGCATCAAAAATCTGTTGAGTTTTCAGATTAAAACATTATTTCATTTCAAATTTACTCATTTATTCATCTACTCATCTTTTGCCAAAAACACACAAGAGTTAAGAATGTAGATACTAAGTAGTCATTCAAATTATAGTCATTCATTGACAATAAATCATTTATTTAAACTTAAACTTTCCCAACAACTATACGGGATAAACTTGTACTTCCACTTAGTATTACAAATGTAATGTTACTTGTGAATTATTAAGTAGCGAGACAAATAAAATATTTGAGTACACCAACATACTCTAATTCCAATACCCTACCTAATTTTGAATAGAGCAAATACACATTCACCCAAAACACCTTCCTTAATTTTCCTTTTCCCCTTGCATTGCACTTAAAATATTGCCAAAAACCCTTATAAAATTGGAAATCACTTGGCAAATTCTAAAATGAAATACTAACTTCGTGCGTTGTAAAATAAGAGTTTTTTCGATTTACCATTGCAAACCTAAATAAATTCCAAAATCCAATGAGTAGATGAGAAAATGAATAAATGAGTAAATATCAATGAATGAATCACGAAATCGTTACATGATTTATTCAAAAATTTTTACTCATTTACGGCTACCCGTTTAAGTTTGCCCAACTTTGATAATCAGTAATTTACAATCCCGTATAGCTATCGGGATCTTATTCAATGAATTGTAAAAAACTATGAACTATGAACTGGCAACTATGAACTGATAGACTCATTTACTCATTGTCAATTGGAATTTGATAATTTTCACGTTATGAAACGTATTTTAATGATGTTTGGCGCACTGCTAATGCCGCTATTGAGCATGGCACAAGACGCTGAAGGACTGGACGACAAAATCAACGAAGCCATAAAACCGGCTACCAACTGGATTGAAAGTGTTGTCTTTTGGTCAATTCCGGTGGGTCAAGAAAGTGTACCCTTCGTTCTGTTTGTCCTCATTGGTGGGGCATTGTTCTTCACCATTTATTTTAATTTTGTCAATCTCACCAAATTCAAATTGGCGATTGACGTGGTACGTGGTAAATATACCCCTCCAAAACAACCTGCCGCACGTACAAGCGACAACCTTGACACGATTCAAGCCGACCATATTGCGGGCGAAGTCAGTCACTTCCAAGCACTTACAGCAGCACTTTCTGCTACCGTCGGGCTTGGAAATATCGCCGGAGTTGCGATTGCTATTGCTATTGGCGGTCCGGGCGCAACTTTCTGGATGATTATTGCAGGTTTGATTGGTATGTCGTCAAAATTTACAGAATGTACACTTGGTGTCAAGTACCGCGAAGTCGGTCCTGACGGCACAGTCTATGGCGGACCGATGTACTACCTCAGTCGCGGACTTGCCGAAAAAGGCATGGGCGGATTGGGTAAAGTCCTCGCCGTATTTTTTGCTATTATGTGCGTAGGCGGTTCCTTTGGTGGTGGAAATATGTTCCAAGCCAACCAAGCCGCAGCCCAATTTACACAGATGATAGGTACAGATTCAGGTTTTGCCGGATTTGGTTTTGGTGTTATCATGGCAGTGCTTGTTGCTATCGTTATTATTGGCGGTATCAAACGTATTGGTGCAGTAGCCGAAAAGATTGTTCCGGCTATGGCAATCATTTATGTATTGGCAGCATTGACCATTATTTTGATGAATATTAGCGTCGTTCCGGCAGCTTTCGGGCAGATTTTTTCAGGCGCGTTTACAGGTGCAGGTATCACAGGTGGTGTCGTTGGCGCATTGATACAAGGTTTCCGCCGCGCGGCATTTTCTAATGAAGCCGGTGTAGGTTCGGCAGCTATCGCACACTCTGCGGTACGTACCGACCACCCCGCGAGTGAGGGCATCGTTGCACTCCTCGAACCCTTCGTTGATACCGTTGTGATTTGTACGATGACCGCCTTAGTGATTATCATTGCCAATATTGACGGTGGCTTGATTACTTACGGTTCCGACGGCGGATTTGGCGGTGTAGAACTCACTTCCAAAGCATTTGCTTCCGGCATTTCATGGTTTCCTTATGTACTGACGATTGCCGTTATTTTGTTCGCCTTTTCTACCATGTTATCATGGTCTTACTATGGCTTACAGGCTTGGATGTACCTTTTTGGCAAAAGCAAAGCCGCAGATTATACTTACAAAGTTTTGTTCTGCTTGTTCGTCGTTATTGGTGCAGCAGCAAGTCTCGGTGCAGTGGTTGGCTTCTCCGATGCTATGATATTTGCGATGGTATTTCCGAATGTTATTGGTCTGATTATCCTCGCACCTGTCGTCAAAGAAGAACTTAGAAAATATGTGGACGGTATCAAATCCGGCGACATAAAAGCATATAAATAACAGTTGACAGTTGATGGTTGACGGTTTTTTGCTTCGCAAAATATAATAACTGAAAACGAGTCCTTATGGACTCGTTTTCTATTTGTAAATTATTTTTATTTGTTAAATAATTTCCATAAATAAACGACTAATTTATTTATTATAATAATAATTTTTAAAATTATGATAATCAATAAGTTAAATACACTTCGCAAGTCACTATTTGCTGTTTCTCATCACCTCCGGAGTCTATTATCAATCATAATAAGGGAAGTCGCAACAAATAATCTACCCAAACTACTCGTTCTTTTTCGCTCACTCTGCGTTGCAAAAATGGTCATTTATCCCGATAAACTCACATTTTCGCGCCTTGATTGAGCAAAAAATAACTTCGCATTTTGGGTAGATTATTTATTTCGACTTCCCTAAAGGTATTATTTTTGCTGCTAATTTAAAATGCAGTATAGTTGCATGATTTCTTCATAAAAAAGATTTTAAATTGAATGGAGTATCTATAATTGACTCCTTCAAAATTCCTGATTGTAACGTTTTGCGTTGGTAAAAACATGGCAGCATTTAATGTAGTGATTTTTAGCATTTTACGAACCTTACTCGTCGGACATTTTCAAAATGTCCGACGAGAAGAATTTACATTTTAATTTGAACGATTATTAATAAATTGTTTTATTTTTATTTTGTACTCCGATAGCTATCGGAGTCATTTTAAATAAATAGTACGAAAATGTTGTCGTCTGACATTTTGAAAATGTCCGACGACTTAAACTCAGCATCCAATTTAAATTAGATCACCAACGCAATCCGTTACAATCAGTAAAATTCAATATTAGTCCAACACACCGATTATGAAAAACCTACATTTTCTCCCCTTCTTTTTCTTGCTGACCCTAATAATTTTCTCTTGCAGAATTGACGAACCTACCGAAGATTTTACGGTAGAGGGCTTGCGTCCGGTTTATATCATGGAAGAATTGTCGGACTCCATCATCAGCCTTCCTCCACAACCCATTAATCAACTCGGCAAAATTTTCTACAAAGACAATCTTATCTATGTAGGCGAGCGCGGACAAGGCGTACACATCATTGACAATAGCAACCCGGAAGACCCGGTACGTATGGGTTTTATCCAGATTCCGGGCAATAAAGATGTAACGATAAAAGGCAACCTGATGTATGCCGATAACTACGCCGATTTGCTCACTATTGACATCAGCGATATGAGCGATGTAAAAGAAATCCATCGTGTCCAAGGGGTTTATCCCCGCCGTTCACAAGCCTATCCTGAGTTTTATACCGGATATTTTGAATGTATTGATTCCGAAAAAGGCTTTGTGATGCGTTGGGAATCCGCTACACTCACCAACCCTGCTTGTAGGCGATAGGTTGCGAGTTGCGAGTTGCGAGTTTTTTTCACTTGCGCGAAAAAAACTACACATTTATTCTGAACAATTAATCATTATCCCTTAACCATTATCATGAAATATATATATCAAATTATAGGTCTTTTATTTATTGCTTCATTTTTTGTTCAATGTAGCTTGGAGAGTGATGTTGGCTTGCCTTCCGTTGCGGGTGTGAGTGGCTCATTGGCTGCAATGACCATCGTAGGAGATTTTCTTTATGTCCTTGACAATCAATCTATAAAAACGTTTAACCTTGCAAATCCTGCTGAGCCGGTACAGGTCGGCAATGACATTGAACTCGATGCTGTTATCGAAACTATGTTTCCCTACAATGGCATGTTGTTTATCGGTTCGCAAACGGGGTTTTTCATCTTCGATATTACCATTCCCTCGGCTCCACAATTGCTGGCAGAACATGAACATTTCTTCGGCTGCGACCCTGTGGTGGCAAATGATTCGATTGCTTTCGTGACAGTACGCACCATAGAAGGCTGTCGCGATTTGGAAGAATTTAATCGCCTTCTGATAGTGGATGTCAGCGACCCTACACAGCCCAATACTATTGATGAATTTAACCTGAACAGCCCCGCCGGTTTGGGTTTGGATGGCAATCATTTATTTGTCACAGATGGCGACGAAGGGATTCAGGTATTTGATGTGAGTGACCCTCATAATGCCACAATCATCGGCAATATCCCCGTCAATGCCTTTGATGTGATTCCATTGGATGGCTTGCTGATTGCCGTAGGTTTGGAAAATCTCCACCAATTCGATTACACCGATATTGGCGAAATTACTCAGCTTTCTTCACTGCAATTGCGTCCGTAATTTTCATGGTTTCATAGCTCAATTGTTGACAAATAAAAACAATGAAACCATTCAGAGTCTGTTTAAAATTTTTTAACCATGCTCTCAACAATCAAAATAATGAAATATCTGATAATCTGCATTTTATGCCTTATGGCAATATTGTCAAATCCCTTAATGCTTGATGCCCAAAACAAGGAAATAGATGCTTCATTTTCTCCCAAAATAATTGTCAAATATTCTGTACTCAGCATAGTCGAACCGGAAAATACCTTTCAAGTGGGCGTCGAATACCTGTATAGACCCAAAATTGCTTTTCAGCAACAATTGGGCTATACTTTCAATACGCCAATAAGTCAGAATAATATACGGGGAATTCGCTCCCGCTCGGAGATGCGTTTTTATTATACCAATGGAAACAGGGCGCAGGCTTATGTTGCACCGGAAATACTGTACAAATTTCTGCAACAATACGGAACACGCACATTTTGGCGCGAAGAAGGCGCGTACCAACAAGTTATTGACTTCCAAGCCAATCGAAATGTGATTGGTTTTATGCCTAAAATCGGATTGACCAATAATATATTGGACCGCAAATTTGCCATTGATTTTGCTCTTGGTATTGGTGTGAAAGCTACTTATTATAGGAGCAATGTCCCCGGCGATGTGTTCAATGAAGATTTTTTCTTTGCTGATGAATATTTTAATTCCCGTTTGCGAAATAACGGGCATGAAGTACTGCCCAATTTTTATTTTGGGCTGCTAATAGGATTTGTAGCGAAATAACCGGGCTTTGGGCATTGGGAAACTCTGAAACCGAGAAATTAAATTCGGTATGTCATTCAATGAATTGTAAAAAACTATGGGTAGTCCTACACTTGTAATGCTATTTTTTGAACCACTAAGGAACGAAGAATCACTAAGTAATTGCTTATGAGATACTTAGTGTTCCTTAGTTGCTTAGTGGTTCAAAATTATTATTCATATAGCATTACGAATATAGGACTACCAAACTATGAACTATGAACTTGACAACTATGAACTGATAACCTATTTGTATTTTATTTCAAATTAATTTTATTACAATTTTTGTTTCTTAATCTTAATCTTGACCAATCTAAGCGTAAATATTAATAAAATTGCCCTGCTTCGCAATGCGCGTGGTGGCAATCTGCCCGACCTCATACAAGTTGCCAAAGACCTCGAATACTTTGGCGCACAGGGAATTACGGTTCACCCTCGCCCGGATGAGCGACACATTCGTTATAGCGATATTGAGCCTTTGAAGGCAATCGTGACAACCGAATTTAATATCGAAGGCAATCCTACGCCGCGTTTCCTCGAAATGGTGTTGAAGCATCGTCCGCATCAGTGTACGCTCGTACCGGACGCGCCACAAGCACTGACTTCGGATAGTGGTTGGGATACGGTGAAGCATGAGGCATTTTTGAAAGATGTCATTGCTCAATTGCAAGAGGCAGGCATACGGGTG
>CALCMV010000057.1 GCA_937967535.1 uncultured Saprospiraceae bacterium | reverse complement strand
CGTCTAAGTTTGCTTGGAGGTACTACTCGTCTGACGAAGGTTTTTGTAAAATGTAGTGATTTGTCTCATAAAATATTCGCACTGAATAAAGTGATTCGTCTGACGAGTATTCGCTTTAGGCAAAGTTAGACGAGTAGCCTGAATTGAATTACACGACCTCTCTACCAGATAGTTACAAATGTAAAAGTAAGAGCATGTTTAAAATTTGTGCTTTGTGCCATATTTTACGTCAAAACACTTTTACACCTTTTTATCCGATATTTTACATTTTATATTTCAAAAACCATTTTCCATGCCTAAAATTGCTATTTGTTTTTTGGCTGACTTTCTAAATTTGATGAAGTGTCCTAATCAGGAAATCGCAAAAAAACATACTGTAAATCATTCTCCTGACTACCGACCAATTATCAATTACGGATTGATAGCCTGTTTTATTTTTTTATTAAATATCAGTTTCCTGCAAGCCCAAGCCCCCAAGTTTAGCAACGAATTTCTCAATATAGGACTGGGCGCACGCGCACATGGTATGGGTGGCGCACAGGCAGCTACGGTGGGCGATGTCACCTCAATGTATTGGAATCCGGCGGGCTTGGCAGATGTGCGGGTGTCGTTCCAATTTTCGGCAATGCACGCAGAGTGGTTTGCCGGTATCGGGCAGTTTGATTATCTCGGATTGGCAAAACCTGTCAAGTTTGGAAACAACCGTGCGGTACTCGGTTTTTCAGGTGTCCGTTTTGGAGTAGATAACATTCCAAACACGCTCGAACTTATTGATTCGGACGGAAGTATAAATTTTGACAATATTACCAGCTTTTCGGCAGCAGATTATGCCTTTAATGTCGTCTACGCGCAAAAATTATTCATTAAAGGTTTGCAAATTGGAGGTGGTGCGAAAGTAATTCGCCGACAAGCCGGCACCTTTGCCCAAGCATGGGGCTTCGGACTCGATTTGGGCGTACAATACAAACTCGAAGACCATTGGCATTTTGGATTGACGGCACACGATATTACATCCACATTTACTGCTTGGGATTTTTCATTTACAGAAGAAGAACGCGCCGTTTTTGAATTGACCGATAATAATATCCCTGCAAGTTCATTGGAAATTACAGTACCGAAATTTACTTTGGGAGTGGCTTATACCAGCGAATTTACCCAAAAAATAAAACTACTCGCAGCATTGGATATGGATATTAATACAGATGGTCAGCGCAATGTTCTCATCAGTAGTCGCGCCTTCAATATTGACCCAAGAATAGGCTTGGAATTGACTTATGCCAATATTGTTTCGCTACGCGGCGGCATCAATAATATCCAACGTGTACTGAATGACAATACCAATGGGGCAGACAGAAATCTGATTTTGCAACCCAATGCAGGTATCGGATTGCAAATTCCTCAAAAAAATGACGGCGACGACGAACAACGTTATATTCGACTGGATTATGCCTATACGAATTGGGCTAATTCGGGAGGAAATCTATTCTCACATTTGGTGTCCTTGGTGATAGATATGCGGGTGAGAAGATTAGCCAAAAAGCAAAAAACGTAAGTAACGAGCATGTTTAAAGGCGAAAAGCAGTACGTGGCTTTTAGGGATTAAATGGATTTTCGCGGATTTTTTACACTAAATATTATTTTAAATATATTATATTTGTCAAATCAAAAAATCCAAATTGAATGTGAGTAATTTATTTATTTTTATTTTTGTAAATACTTAAATTAATATAAGTAGTAGTACATTTTTATTTTATAAAAAATAATATACTAAAATTCTGATAATCAGATAGTTGGTGAAATTATTTTTATAATTAATTCAGTCCGTTTACTTAAATTATTATTTTAAATAAGTGGTTGGATTAAACTAAGTGACACTTTAATTTTCATAATTCACTGAAAATGAATTAATTATTAAACTTGAACTTGAACTTGACACTTGAATTTGTACTTCGCACTTAATAATCATCTCTACTAATTTAGAATCAAATCACTTCCCCATAATCTCGGCTAATAACTTGCCTTGTATTTTGAAAATGTAAAGCAAGTTGCAGGCGAATCAAAAAAAATTTAAATTCAAAAATCAAAAAATTCATTTAGATATGAAAAAAATCGCAATACTCTTGCTTGGATTATTATGGTTGGCTATTGACATGCAAGCGCAGATGTCTGTTGGTGGCAATACGCTTTATGGCAACGAATGGATTAATTATGACCAATCGCACCGAAAAGTCTACATTACGGCAGATGGTATCTATCGTATTCCTTATCAGGCATTAGCGAGTTCGGGTGTTCCGGTCAGTTCTGTTTCGGCGGCAAATCTTCAGGTTTTTGCCAATGGGGAAGAATTACCGATTTACACTTCGGGCGACAACCTTAGTAATGGTAGCGGCTATATTGAGTTTTATGCCAAAAGGAACAGAGGCGATATGGATAAGCATATGTACGCCTCGCCCGACGAGGATTTGTTCAATCCTTATTATAGTATGTATACCGATTCGGCGGCAATATTTTTGACTTGGAATAATTCGACGGATAACCGACGCTTCGACGATATTGCGAATGACCTCAACGCGCTTCCTTCACCGGAGACATCGTTTATGCGCGAAGTTGTTCAATTGGATAATAGCCAAAAGTATAACAGAGGCGTAGAAAACGGCGACCAATTTGAGTCTACTTTTTCGCCGGGAGAGGGTTTTGGTAATTCATTTACAACAGAAAAAACTTATAGTCTTACGCTAAATAATATTGTATCCGGTGCCGGTAGTGCGCGATTGAGAATGAATTTTGCAGGGGCAGATGATGTGCAGCACAATGTCAATTTGAGCCTCAATGGTAGCAATATTTCGGTTGATAATCCTTCTTTTTCCAATTATCGTTTGATTAATATTGACCAAAGTATACCGACGAGTCTGCTCTCGGCTACTACGGATGTGACCTTGACAGGACAAGCCGGTGCTGCCGATAGATATTCCATTGCTTTTGTGGGCATCGAATATCCGAGTAGTTTTAATTTTGATGGTGAAAATATCTTCAAATTTAATATGCCCGCGAGCTTGAGCAGACAGTATTTGGAAATCAGCAATTTCGACTTTGGCAGTCAGCCACCTATATTATATGACCTGACAACGGGTTCGCGCATCATTACGAATGTATCGAATAATACGGTTCGCATTGCGCTGCCTGCATCAAGCATTGAGCGCGAATTGGTCTTGGTAGCACAAGGGGTAGCAACGAATGTGGATGCTATGATTCCGGTAAATTTTACGAATTACTTTGATACACAAGGCGATTTTGTGATTTTGACGCATGAAAGATTTATGCAAGGCGCGAATTATGCCCAACAGTATGCCGATTATCGCGCTACAACGGGCTACGAACCGGTCTTGATTGATATCGCTGAATTGTACGACCAATTTGCTTACGGTATCAGCAAGCACTCTATGTCGGTGCGTAATTTTACGGCTTTTTCACTCGAAGAATGGACGACCAAACCTAAGTATCTATTTATTATCGGCAAATCTCGCCCCTTCTATTCGGTGCGCCACAATTGGAATGCACAACCCGCTTATACGCCTACTTTCGGACACGACCCCGCAGATAATCTACTGACAGCTACGCCTTCCTCTGCTGTGCCGCGTATTCCTATCGGACGTATTCCGGTGACTAGTGAAGATGAGGTACGTATTTATCTGAAAAAAGTACAAGCATTTGAAAACAATCAAAACCTACCGCAAACGATTGAAGATAAAGCATGGATGAAGCGCATCATTCACCTAGGAGGTGGCGATGTTGCTATTCAAACGACTATTAAAAATAATCTTGAAGATTATGAGGAGACTATCGAAAATGATTTTTATGGGGCAGATGTGAGTTCTTTCTTCAAAAATAGTTCGGACCCGATTCAGATTTCGACTTCCGATTTGTTGGATTCATTAATCAATGATGGTTCTTCGCTGATTACTTTTTATGGTCACTCTTCGCCCAATAGTTTTGACTTTAATTTGGATTCTCCCGAAAATTATGATAATGTAAATCGCTATCCTTTGATACTTTCATTGGGTTGTTTTAGTGGACAAATTCACCAAAAAAATAAAAATCTTGGTGAGCGTTTTGTATTTGTAGAAGATAAAGGGGCGATTGCTTTCCTCGCTACGGTGAGCCTCTCCGGTTTGCCTGCTTTGGATGTTTTTGCAGACCGTTTTTATCAAAAACTGGCGATAGATAATTATGGTCAGGGCATCGGTGATATTACGAGAGCCGTTATCCTACAACTTGAAAATCAGGGTGTAGGTGTTAGTAATCGTATCGTGTATCATCAAATGACACTGAATGGCGACCCTTCCATCAGGCTGAATACCTCGCCTGCACCGGATTACCTTGTCAAGCGTCCTTCGATTGCCTTTGAACCTCCAAATCCTGATGCAAATGATGATTTTCAATTGACATTTACCGTCACAAATATCGGGCGTAGTACATCTGACCAATTCCGATTGTTGATTGAGCGTATTTTGCCGACAGGCGTAGAGATAGCAGTGGTAGACGAAATGGTAGATTCACCTGCATTTGAGCAAGAATATTCCTACACCATCGAAGCGGAAGATGGTTCGGTGGGTCAAAATCAATTCAGAATTACGGTAGATGCCGGACAGGATATTGAAGAAATGCCCGACCCCCAAGCCGAAGATAATAATACCGAACTCGCCGATTTATTTATTTTTTCGGACGATATAGAGCCTGTTTATCCCTATGATTTCAGCATTTTAGGTATGTCCGATGATTTGGTATTGAAAGCCTATACCGCCAATCCATTTGCAGAAGAACATACTTATGAATTGGAAATTGATACAACGGAATTTTTTAACAGTCCCATACTAGAAAAGACCGAAATAAGACAATCCGGCGGCTTGGTTGAGTGGACACCCAACATTCCCATGATAAATGAAACGGTGTACTACTGGCGTGTGCGTGTAGACCCCAATGAAGTGCCGGACGCACTTGGTTGGCGCGGACGTTCTTTCGTACATTTAAATGGCGAAAATCCGGGTTGGAATCAGTCGCATTATTTCCAAATTCTCAGAAATCGTTTTAATAATTTAAAATTTCCTAATCGTCATCTTGAATTTATTGATGATAATATCGAAGTAGAGGTCAATAATGCCCATGTAGGTGTGCTGAATAGCAATGAGATAGACTTTTCGGTGAATGGTTCGCGGATTTATGATGTAGAAACTTGTGAGCAAAATCAGCAAGGTATGTACATTGTTTTGTTTGATGAAAATTTGAACACTATTGACAATGTACAACAATCATCTTCTCAAAATCTCGGATTGTATAGCTCATATATATGCAGACCGACTTCATTTACCTACCTCTACCCTACCGATACACCGCAAGGTCGTCAGAATCTTCAAAACTTCCTGACGGGTATCGTTACTTCGCTGCCCGATGTGCGTTATGTAATGGCATACAGCCTCAATGATTATATGCCCGAAACATGGACACCCGGACTGGCAGGCGCATTTGCAGCGCGTGGTTTTATGCAAGTACCTACTAGCGAAGGCTCGCCATATGCGGGTTTGGTTGATTTGGAAACAGATATGGCTGTCGGCGAAGTATCAGGGGCAAATGAAGGTGAAATTGTTGATGCTTTATTTACAGTAGAAGGCAGTTGGACAGAAGGTATATTGGCTTCTACGGTAGTTGGTCCGGCTGCCCGTTGGGGTTCAATGCACTGGCAAACTTCCGAAGAAGATAACTTTGACGATATAAAAGTCAATGTATTCGGTATCTCGCCTGATGGTGAACGTGTGGCTTTGTTTACGGGGATTACGCAGCGTGATTTTATTTTTGAAAATGCAAATAGTATTGATGCAGTGGCTTATCCGCGCCTTCAATTGGAATTTGACATTGCCGACCCTGAAAATGCTACCGCCGCTCAATTGGATTTTTGGCGGGTGATTCACGATGAATTGCCTGATGTGGCATTGCGTCCTGATTTGACTTTTACATTTGAAAGCGATACCATCAGACGAGGTCAAAATCTGCGTATGAAAATCGCCGCAGAGAATATCAGCCTCAGCGATATGGACAGCCTACTGATGAGTTACAACATTGTCAGCAATAGTAATAATGTGTTTTCTATGACGGAGAGATTGCGCCCGCTTGCGGCAGGTGATACCTTGGTTGCCTTCGTTGATATTGAAACCAAAACACTTAATGGTATCAACCAACTCATCGTCGAAGCCAATCCGAATGAAGACCAACTCGAAGCTACACATATCAATAATGTTGCGGTTCGTTCCTTTTTTGTAGATGGAGATAGATTGAACCCGATATTGGATGTTACTTTTGATGGTCAACACATTATAGATGGTGATATTGTTTCATCCACTCCTGATATTGTAATTTCATTGCGCGACGAGAATGAGCATCTTGAACTGGCAGATACTTCTTTATTCAAAATTTTAATAAAATATCCGGGAGAAAGTGCCTTGCGTCAGGTTTCCTTTGACAGCGATTTGATTAACTTCATTCCTGCCGAACGCGGTGCTTCCGAAAATAAAGCGATTATTGAATTTACACCGAATTTGGACTTGGATGGTGTATATCAATTATTCGTACAAGCCGAAGATGTATCGGGTAATCAATCGGGTGATTTGGATTATAAAGTTTCCTTTGAAGTCATACGTCGCACAGGTGTGACCAATGTGTTGAATTATCCGAATCCCTTTACGAGTTCTACCCGATTTGTGTTCACACTCACAGGTGCTACTATACCGGATTATATGAAAATTCAGATAATGACCGTCACCGGAAAAGTAGTCCGCGAAATCACAATGGAAGAACTCGGCGACCTGCACATCGGCAATAATATCACCGACTTTGCATGGGACGGCACCGACCAATACGGCGATAAACTTGCCAACGGTGTCTATCTCTATCGTGTCATTACCAGAGATAGCGACGGGCAAGATTATGAGCGTTTTAATAATAATACAAATCAGTTTTTCCAGAATGGGTTTGGGAAAATGTATTTGATGAGATAGAGAGTGAATGAGTGAATGAGTAAATGAGTAAATGTTTTTACAATATGTGAAAACATTTACTCATTTTTTTATGCATTCAGGTCAACTTTAGTAAGAGTATGTTTAAATTTTACTGATTGTAACGGATTGCGTTGGTGATATAATTTAAATTGGAAGATAAACCTAAGTCGTCTGACATTTTCAAAATGTTTGACGACAGCATTTACTCATTAATTATTCAAAATAAACTATTTACAAAAATAAAATAATTTATTATAATATTTTAAATTAAAATATAAGTTCATCTCGTCTGACATTTTGAAAATGTCCGACGAGTAAGGTTCGCAAAACACTGAAAATCAGCATATTAAATGCTATCATGTTTTTACCAACGCCAAAGTGTTACAATTAGTAAAATTTAAACACTTGACTCTCACCATTATATTTTTGAACTATGCACTATGCACTATGAACTATGAACTAAAAACTATGAACCATGAACTAACTCACCCATTCTTCGTCCTTTGTTTATTGCTTGCTAATAAAACCGGCACTAAGTAGAGGAGACAGATAAAAATGCCTAAAAATTCTCTGACCAATTCTATATGTTGGCTTTCGGCTTTCATTGTTCCCGTTATGGAAGGAAAGCCTTTATTTGCCCAATCCATCATATCGGGAAATCCCCAGATGAAAAGTGCTACCAAAACGCCAATCAATAGATAAATACCATATTTGGCTTTTGGTATATACATCATTGCTATGGGGAGTAGCCCTGTGAGGCAATAAATCGTTAGCCATTTCAGGGGGTCAGGGTCATTCAATTGTACATAGGCGAAATACAAAAAAAGTGCGCCAAAGAAAAATAAAATATATTTGTACATGCTTAAAAATCAATTTTATAGCTCAAAATAGGAATCAAGCCCAACTGATTTTGTTCGACCAGTTTTTGTTGATTTCGGTCCAAAGAAATGAAGGCAAGATTGGTTCTGTTGGTCAGGTTTTGAATATCCAGCGACCACTCCGAATTACGATTTTTTTTCTTTTTCTGAAAATAAATTTTCAAATCTGTTCGGAAAAAATCAGGATATTGTTGGGCGAATATTTGGTCTGTCCTAAAAACAATATCGTCGCTATCCAGCGATGCACTCACATCAATCGGCGTGAATCTGAAGCCATCGGCATAAGTGATTTTTGTATTGATACCCAATACCCGATTCTTGCTAAATAAGAAATCTTTGCTAATAGTAGCCGTCAGTGAGTAGTTCTGATTGAAGCGGCTATCAAACCAGCGTCCGTCAAAAGTATTGAACATAGATTCGCTGAGAGAAGCTGCCAGATTGACTTCAAAATTTTTGTCTCCATAATAAATTGCCTGCCCCTCAAAGCCGTAATTTCTTGCCTTGCCTGTCGATTGTACAAAGAAATCAATATCGTTGGAAAGTTGGTTGACCGCCGAGAAAAAACCGTTGCTAACCGTATCAATAGCCACATCAAAAATCTGTTGGTAATACAAGCCGCCCAAGAGTTGTACGCGATTCAGATTGTACTGCACACTCCAATTATAATGATGCGCTTTTTCGGTTCTTATGTTTTCATTCGCCGATAAAGTCGCAATTCTGAAATAGGGATATTGGGAGTGTTTGCCGTACTTGAGCGTAGTGCTTAGTTTGTCATTGATTTGTGCGGTCAGGCTTAGTCTTGGCTCGACTAAAAATTCATTATACATATCATAATAAATCAAATTTAAACCTGCATTTGTACTGATTTTTGCATTCAATTGCAATTCAACATTATTGGAAAAACCGATATAAGAATAGTTGGTCGGAACACTGAATCCCGAATTTTCTATCTCATTAATATTGTTGGTAAAAGCCAAACTTGATTTGAATACGCCTTTATTAAATTTAGAATGCCAACCTATACGAGTGCTTAGTTTTTGCAAATCAAGCTCATCTGCAAAGCGGGTATTGTCTTGTTTTAGGGTTTGGATTCTACTATTTTGTTGGTTGCCATAATTTATTTTTGCATAAAACAAACTATTATCGGATGGCTTATAATTTAGTTGTGTGCCGATGTTGATACTTTGAGAATTAAAGGCGATGTCGGACAAAAATTTCTGTTCGGTAGTCGCATCAGCGATACTGTCATGCTCAAAAATATTGGAACTTCTGCCCCAAAATCCATAGGCTTTAATATCCAAATCAGGCGAAATACTTTGCTCTACACTAAACACAAAATCCTGAAAATTAATGACTTCATCTCCCAAATCAAGCCCTAAAGCTGACAACAAACCCACCGTAGAATAGCGGTAATTTGCCAGATAATTGCTCTTTCTACTGCCCTTATTTATTGGTCCTTTTGAACCGACATCAATGCCGAGCAAACCAATTTTGAGGCGATGATTATACTTTTGTTCAGAGCCTTGATTGAGACTCAAATTTACGATACCACCAATGCCATTGGCATAAGTCGCAGGAAATGCCGAATTGAAAAAAGTCGTATTGTCCAAGACCTGACCACTCAATAGCAAGACCCCGCCACCGCTTGTACTAACGAGGTCGGAATCAATACCGCCATTGCTCAAATGATTGGGATTGATGATTTCCAAATCCTCTAAATACCACTTGGTAGCGTTTGGCGAATTGCCTCTGACGGAAAAGTGATTGGCTTGGTCATTGACAACACTGACGCTTGGCAGCACCTGCAAGACTCTCGTAGGGTCGTCGAATACGCCGGATGCTTTGTTCAGTTTTTTAACATCAACAACCGTCCTGTTTGGGCTGATAGCCGTGCGTTTTGCACTTACGGTAATGTCTTGCAATTCGATAAAAGTCGGCGACAAATCTACTCTGATTTGTGTATTATTTGAATTAATCAAATCAATTTTGCCGACCACTCGCGGATAGTAGTCCGCTTTCTCAATCAATAAAGTAATGACCGCCTTATCAATATTTTCCAAGATAAAATAGCCCTTCGTATCGGTCTTTGTCGTATAAGCATCGCTTTCTACAACAGATATAGTTGCCTCACTGACAGGCGATAATGTATGTTTATCAAAAATATAACCTTCTATATAAAAATTGGCACTCAACCCCGCAGGAAGTATGAATATGATTAAAACTGCAATAAATGTATGTATTGTTAAATTCTTTAATTTTATCATTGATTTAAAAAATAAGTGCATGTTTAAACGAAAATCTGTTCCTCCAAAGTTACTCACTAATCGTGCGAATACATAAAACGCAATTCATTCACCAAAAACATTTAAGGAGCGTCATTAATTTGGACTTAGTGATGCGTTGATTAGTGATTGGTTATTAGTTAATTATGGACTATAGTGAAAAAGATTTTGATAAAAAAATTTATTTTTTGAATACGAAAATGTAATTATGCTTTTTTTAAACTTGATAATGCCATGTTCGATTTTTATTTAATATAATTGGCATTTTGCTCTTGAATTTGGGCTAAAACTCGCCTGACATTTTCACGAGTTTTAGCCCAAATTCGAAAAAATATCCCATGTTAAATACAAATATATTCTTATTTTTAACAATGACCTTTTTCATGAACAAACATTCATAATAAACTGATTAATAACTAATTAACTAATCCCTAATAAGACCAAAATTAATAGCATCAAGCCACCGCATATCCCGTATCCGGACGCTTATACGGCGCATGAAATCCCAATACAATATCTTCTTTCGGAATACCATGCGCTCGCAATTGACGGGCGATTCTAAAATCGGTTCTATCAACTTGTAGCCATACTTTGTCGCCTTTGATATCGATGTGGATGGTAGCACCGTGGGTTCGTTTGAACTCATCCCAACCCAAAGTTATCAGGAAATAATGCCCTCGTTCGTCGTCAAATACTAATTGAGATTCGTATTTGGAATTGCTCGGTTCTACTTGGTGATGTTCTTGTAGCACCTTTTTAATCACAGCACGGTATTTTTCTATTTTATCCATTTTATGATTTCTTTTGTAGAAGGTTGGTAAACAATCAGGTTCAAATTTTCTTCCTCAATAGCGGCTTTCCCAAATTCATCTAAGAAAAGTTCTTCATACGCATCATGTGGAAGTGCCAAGTATAAGACTCTATCAATATTATTTAAGCGCAAAAGTCGCAGATAATTTCGGTATTGCCCCAATGCTCCATGAAATTCATAAAATACAGAATCGTCAAGAAAACTTTTGACTTCTACAAGGATACGAGTTGTTCCTTTTTCCGCAGCAAATAATTTTTCCGCCCCTAAATCAATTCTTCCCTTCTTCCCTTTATAAGAAACTCGGAAAGGGTCGTCCGTGATAGTCCAACCATCTTTTATTAATGCCTCGCGGACAGCTTCGTGATATTTGTCTTTTGCCATTGAGTAATTTCGTTTTTACAAAAATACGGAATATGTGGGGGAAATGCGAGTGATTGACTTTACTTTCTATCATCTTCAAAACAGCAATTTATCATTATAATACGTATCTTTACGAGAAATAAAAATATCCCTTGAATTGCTACGAAATCCACACTATGAAAGTCATAAGCCTAATCAACATGAAAGGTGGCGTTGGCAAAACAACACTCGCAGTAAATATAGCAGATTGTTTGGCAAGAAGACATGACAAGAAAGTATTATTGGTTGATATTGACCCACAGTTTAATGCGACTCAATGTTTGTTTACTATTCCTCAATATGTCAAACATTTAGCGGAGGAAAAAGACAGTATCGTTGATATATTTGATGAAGATACAAAAAATACAATCAGTACGGTGAGTGGAGTAAGTCAGGCAAAACTTAAAAAATTGGCAAAGATAAAACCTGTAAAAATTAAAGCAAATTTCTGGTCAATGCCGGGCAATTTAGACCTATATCGTCTAAATATTCCACAGGGAGACAACAGAAAAAACAGATTAAAAAAATACTTGGCACAGAATGAGGATAAATATGATTTTGTCATCATAGACACACCACCAACACCATCTGTTTGGATGACAAGTGCTTTGATTGCTTCAGACTACTATCTGATTCCGACAAAAGCAGACCCTATCTCATTAACAGGAATAGATTTATTACAAAATATCGTTCGGGAAAAGAAAGAGAATTTTAACTTGAATGTCAAATGTATTGGAGTAGTCTTAACGATAGCAGATACCAAAACAGAAGTGTACAAATCAGCTAAAAAGTTTTTGCAGGAAAATAACAAATGGTCTAAATTGCTCTATGAGAGAGAGTTACCAAAAAGAAACGAGTTAGCAGCAAAACAGCTTGATAGTTATATTTTAGATTTGAAAGGTCCTACAATCAAAACGGCTTTAGTTAGAATCGTTGACGAATTATTAAACAGAATATCATGAATGCTAAAACTAATTTATCGCAAACAGCCAATTTTATTGAGGAGTTCGCTTGGTTTTTGCAATCAAAAAAGAATATAAATCTTGAAGAAGCAGCCCAAATCTTGCGTGATATATCTTCAAATGGAAAGATAAATGGCAGTACGCCACCGACTAAGGCTAATGAACTTGTCGGTATCTTACCTTTTTTATTTCAAGACAAGGATTTATTTAAGCACAATAAAGATATAATTGATTTTGCGGAAGATTTATTAGGTATCTCAACACCAAGTCATGCTAAAAAAACCAGATATGGACTGATTGGTTTTATAGTAACCGAAGCGACCAAACTAAATAAAAAAGAGTTGAATAAGTGGATAAATGAGCTTTCGCTAATATCCAATGATGTAGAAAAATTAAAAGAAATCAAAAAAGCCAAGAAAGACATTAACTTCTCATGGAATGAAGCCATTGCAAATCTGAATAAATAATGTCCAGAGCTATAAAAGCCGATTTTGAAACGCTACTAAAATTCATTGACGAATACTCCATCGCTTCGCTCAAAGAAGATGAGCAATTTCGCGTTCATTTAT
>CALCMV010000056.1 GCA_937967535.1 uncultured Saprospiraceae bacterium | reverse complement strand
TTGTTATTTCGTTCATTTTAATTAAATTTATTGATTATGCGATTGCAGTCTTTCATCCGAAAGCTGCGTTGAATTACAGCCGTGCGTTTCTCCTGCTATGAGAACGCACGGCGTTTTTTATGGGTGATTTGGCTTTCCGGTGTTGATACATAAGGTGCAACGATGCACGTATGCGTACAGATGCACGAGATTCTTTTCATAGGCAAATAAATTTTAGAAATGAAGAAATAAGTACTATCAGGTGTGGATAGCCCTTCGTCGTTGATATGGCAACAACAAATTAAAGGTAAGTTTAATTTGTGGGGGGGGGTAGAGTAAGGATCATGTTTTTTATTTTTAATGGTGAATGAATCGTCGGGTGTCTAGCTTATTGATAATCAAATGTATAGAATATTTTTGAGATGAACAAATGCTTATATGTATATTTTTCAGCTTTATATGTTTACTTATTTCAACCAATTTACAAAGCATAATATTGCTAATGTCCTCGTAAACCCGTATTTTTATACCATGAAAATTATAAATTCCAAATTTTATATACTTATGAAAAATAAACAACTGATTATTAAACCTTTGCAATTCCTAGCGATTATCGTTCTCCTGCTATGTACGGGGAGCTTGAATGCACAACATGACCAACAAATTATCGTCCAACTCAATGATGATATTTCGGTCAATGAATTGATTGCTCAACACCAATACAAAAATGGGCAAGAGATTGGATTAGTCTCAAAAAAAAATCTTTCTAAACGACTCAATATCTGGTTGTTAGAATTTGATAAAACAAAAACAAGCGCGGCTGATATACTAGGAGATGTCAAAACCAGTCAACAGGTGGTTGCGGCGCAAATGAACCAAAAAGTAGACTTTCGGGCTGTACCTGACGACCCCGATTATTTCTTCCAATGGCAATACGACAACACCGGCGCAAATGGTGGCGCATCTGATGCCGACATAGATGCACCGCCCGCATGGGACATCACAACAGGCGGCACAACGGCAACAGGTGATGAAATCGTCGTCGCTATCGTAGATGGCGGTGTGAATCTCGCACATCCCGACCTAATAGGAAATATTTGGACAAATTCCGGAGAAATTCCCGGCAATGGCATTGATGATGACAACAATGGCTTTATTGATGATATATTTGGTTGGAATTTTAATGGAGACAATAATGACGTAGGTATCGGCGGCGAAGGACATTGGCACGGCTCACCGGTGATGGGCATACTTGGTGCAGAGGGCAATAATGGCATAGGTGTCACAGGCGTGAATTGGAATGTCAAGGTGATGAACCTCGTCGGCAATAGCGGTGCGGACGAAGTAATCGCATCTTATAATTATATGTTGGATATGCGGACGCGCTACAACGAAACCGATGGAGCAGAAGGGGCATTCGTAGTAGCGACCAATGCCTCGCTCGGCACTTCCGGTTTTGCAGATGATTTTCCGGTATGGTGCGCGATGTACAATGCACTTGGCGAGGCAGGTATCATCAGTGCAGGTGCAACGACCAACTCCCGCATCAATGTAGATGTCGAAGGCGACATCCCAACGACCTGTACCAGCGATTTTCTCATCAGTGTGACCAATACAGATTCCAGAGATGAACTGGGCGGAGGATTCGGAGGTACGCATATTGACCTGAGTGCGCCGGGAACACAGACATTTACAGTAGAAAATCTTGGCGGATATAACCCTTTTGGCGGTACATCGGCAGCTACGCCGCATGTGGCAGGGGCAGTGGCACTGTTGTATAGTGCGCCTATTCCGGCTTTCATGGAGGAAGTGGAGCAAAATCCGAGAGAGGCAGCCCGCTTAGTCAAGAACTTTATTTTGCAAGGAGTTGATAATGTGTCTGATTTACAAGGAATTACCGTAACGGGAGGGCGACTCAATTTATTCAACAGCCTCACCCTGATGCAAGAATTTTATGATGTAGGTGATGGTCTATTCCCAAGCAATGCCGTATTTATTGACGATATTTCGCCTAATCCTGCCACAAATATTGTAACGATAAATATCAGACTATACGAAAGCACCGTTCTGACCGCCAAACTCTACAATCCACTCGGTCAGGAGGTTATCGGCGAATCGCTGGGCATAAGAGACAGAGGGCTTCACCGCCTGAGTCTTTCGGTCGGATTACTTCCCAAAGGTGTCTACTATATTAGCGTAAATGCCAACTCGCTCGGTAGTCTGGCAACGGAGAAAATATTTATTCACTAATTGGCTTTGGACATTAGGTAACTGAAAATTAGGGAATTAGCCTAACGAAAAGCTACCCGTTTAAGTTTGCTTGTGAGATAGTACTCGTCTGACGAAGGTTTTTGTGAAATGTAGTGATTTGTCTCATAAAATATTCGCATTGAATAAAGGGATTCGTCTGACGAGTATTCGCTTTAGGCAAAGCTAAATGGTTAGCCTAACGAAAACATAATTTTTTATTTATCAGTAGAATAAAAATTGTAATAAAATTAATTTGAAATAAAATACAAACAAATAAAAAAGGGAAGTTTCTAATGAAACTTCCCTTTTTTATTTCTTAACAATCAATGAAAACATCAATTGTGTATTGCATTTTTAAGCATAAATCTCTTCTTCTCTGCGTGCGCGGATTCCAACTACTGCTGTAATTGTCATCAACAAACCGAGCATGATGAGTCCCCATTCGCCGACAGTAGGTACTTCGTCGAGTGGTGGTGGGCATGGAGGACATTCTCCACCAGTGATAGATGCTACATCGCCATCATTATTGGTAAAACTGGCAGAGTAAGTAGTAGTACCATCTGCGGGAATATAGGAGGTATAGGTATATGTACCATCGCCATTATCCACTACTGTTGCTGTACTAGGCGTTCCGTCAGGATTGACCAAGCCTGTGACGCTTGTTGTAGTCCATCCTTCACCTGCTGCTGCACTGGTAATCACGATTGTTTCTAAAGCCAAGTCATTGACACCATCACCATCTAAATCAATACCATCAGGAAAGCAATCACATTCTGGGTCAGCGACTATCATTATTGGGAAACAACCGTCACATTCTGCTGAAACAGTCAATGCGGCAGCATCGGCACAACCAAAGGGGTCTTCAAGTGTAAGTTCAAGTGTCATACCGTCACCTGTGTCTGGATTACAAGTCGTAGAGGTAGCTTGTGTACCGGCACATTGCGTTCCATCTTCAGAGAATAAGAAGGCAACTATATTGCCACAATCATCTGAAGTATCATCTACAATTTGTGCTGTCAAGGTAGGATTGATAGTTGCGCTGAAGACTTCCGGTGTACAAGCAGGATCATCAACAAAATCAATTATCGTACCATCGGGATCCACTTGATTGATAGCTGTGATGGCTGTAAAAGTAAATGTAGCAGCATCACATGTTTGATTTACAGGAAAGTTCGTAAATGGCAAATCTCCTGTACAAGCCGACACACCAAATGTAGCAGACTCGAACAAAGAGCCTAAAAATCCCAGATTACCACCAGCATCAACTGTATATAAGTCTAGACTATAAATAGTGAGGGTGCCATCAGCGTTGGCAGTTTCTGCATTGACATTACAACCTACTTCAGGGAATATTATATCGAGTGTGCCATCGCCATTGAGGTCGGCACTACATTCAACGGCATCAGCATAATCAACCATACCACCACATTCACAACCTTCGCAAGAAGCACCTGTGATAGTAAGCGAAGCAGCATCGGCACAACCGAAGGGATCTACTAAGGTAACACTTGGCTCATCACCAAAATTGATACACATAGCAGTCATTTCACTACCCGGACACAATGTACCGTCTTCGGCAAACAATCCGGCAGTGAGTGCGCCACAGGTAGCACCTTCGTCAGCTACAATACCTGCTGTGAGGCTAGGATTGATAGTTACGGAAAACGTCTCGGTACCATCACAAGAATCATCATTCACAAAATCAAGGATACTTCCCGAAGCAGCCTCAATAGTATTGATAGCAGTAACAACTTCAAATTGGAAAACAACCGGATCGCAACCTGTATTTACCGGAAGAATAATATCCAAACTACCATTACATGCGCTAGAGTTAAATGTGACAGATTCAAATATACTTCCTACAAAAACACCCGTAGCCTGATCGGGAGAATAAATATCAAAACTATATACTGTTAATGTACCATCGCCATTATCAACTTCAGGAGTAATCATACAGCTTAGTTCCGTTGCACTGGCAAAGACTCCACCGGTACCATCGTCAACATTGCATACAACAACATCCTCATAGTCTACTTCACCACCACAAGGACAGCCCGTACATGGTACACCTGTAATGGTTTGTGTCGGAGGACATTCCTGATAAGTAGTACCGTCCATCGGGTCGGGGAAAGGATAGCTGAAAGTAATTGATGGAACATCGTCCGGTCCTGCACATACTGCAGTCGCAGTCGCACATTGAGTGCCATCTTCGGCAACTAGAGCAGCAGTGAGTGTACCGCAAGCAGCACCTTCATCTGTAACGACTTGTGCCGTAAGATTCGGATTGATGGTCACAGTGAAAAATTCTACCGGACATTCGTCATCTATCGTAGCACTGCTAATAACACCTGTTACAGCATCAACGATGAATGTATTGGTAACAGCAGCAAACTCAGTAAATGTAGGAGCGCAACTCAGATTAGGAGGCACCATTAATGGCATTGTAGAACATGCTGTTGTATTAAAAGTTTCTGATTCAAGTACAACACCTAAAAATATGTTCGCGCCATTTGGGTCTACAAAAACAGCCAAACCTGCAACAGTCAATGTACCATCGCCATTATCAATTTCCGGAATATCACTAAAAGTACACTCAAAGGCATCTACAACGATACTAATATTAGTACCCACAACAGGAGGAGTACTACAAATAGAAGGATCGTCAAAAGTAACCTCACCGCCACATATTGCACTTTTCTGATTTGGCATATTTACGACAGGTGGCTGAATGCGATTATCTCTGCCGTTGTCAAGACGGATTTGTTGCATTTGCTCAAGTGTCATTTTCACCGATTCAGGTTTGTACTCCACAACTATATTGGAAGACTGACCTTCGGTAGCACGCTTTTGGCTTACAGTTTTTGTTAGTGAACTGTTGCTGATAATTTCCAACTGCTGTGTTTGAACAGGCGTAGCTGCTCTTTCGGTAGGAGTGAATGGCTGGGGCGTTTGCGGAATTTCAATTTGAATTTCTCTTTGGTCTGCAAGATTCTTTTTGCTTTCAGACAATACAGGATGACTTGATACATCCTTAAATTCTTGTGCCTGTATGGTAGTAAAAGTACATAAGCACATCAAGCAAATAAAAAGAGCCTTGATAGTAGGTTTCACCTTTCTCATGGTATCTGTTTTTAATAAAAAAAGATTTAGTAACGAGTAAATAATAACTCCCGCTTTTGGACGGCTTCTTTTGTCCTTACTTTCCTCCTCGAAAACAGTCATTTATCCAGATAAACTCCCGCTTTCAAGAAGAAAATTAAGAACAAAATAAACTCGTCGAAATGCGGAATTTATTATTTGCTCGTTACTTAGGATAATAAAATAAATTATAAGCCAAATTATATGTTTGGGAAACGCGAGATAATTTAAAGACCGGCAAATTTATTTTTGAGTATCCTTTGGTTCGAAATAATTCTTGTCTTTGCGGAATGATTGATATTTTTAATATAATGTTAAGTTCCTGATTTTCAGCTAATTAGCCAAAAATAATTATACCAGAAAATCTTTTCTGTTTTCCACATCGTAAATTTAGAAAAATAAATATAGAACACAAATTATTAACACATAAAATTCATATAAAAAATAAGAAACGGTCAATACAAGCTATGCTTACATTGACCGTTTCTTAAAATATTTTTAATCGAATCTTAAATCATATTTATCTTAGCCGATTTGAGTTGCTTCTGTGTCACGCTGGCGAATGCCTACTACCGCAGCAATCAACATCAACAAACCAAGTATAATCAAGCCCCATTCACCGACTGTTGGTACTTCCGGTTCTCCGGGTGCAGGTTCGCATACATCACAAGGTCCGCCACTTATTTCAAGTGTAGCACCACTTGCAGATGTGAATGTCGCCGAATAAGTTGTTGTGCCATCCGCAGGTACAAAAACCGCAAAAGTATAATCACCCGGATTAGCTGCATCTTCGGGCAGTAGTACAGGCGGGTCAGGTGGCGGAGGTACCATAATCACATTATTGCTTCCATCTACAAAACCCGATACGGCGGTCAAAGCCCATCCTTGTCCTGCTCCGCCGGGGTCAGTAATTGTATAAGTAGTGGCAAGTATATCTGCTGCACCATCGCCGTCAAGGTCAATACCATCGTCGCAATTGCATGCGTCCGCAGGTCCATTGACTTCCGGTTGTGGGCAGTTGGCGCATGTTATTGCTTGCATATTGTCCGTACAACCAAAAGTTTCGCCAAGTGGCAATTCTATCTCCCCGTCGCCCATACAGGTAGCTACTACGGGGTCTCCGCAGAGCGTTCCGTCTTCTGCTGCCAATTGTACGGTAGCCGAGCCACAATCATCGGCAGTACTTTCGATGATTTGTGCCGAAAGGTTCGGATTAATGGTTACAGTAAAAAGTTCCAGTTCGCAATCAGCATTAGGGCTAGCCGCCGAGATAACCCCCGTAACAGCATCAACAACAAAGGTCGTTACGGATGCTCCAAATTCAGCTACGATAGGGTCGCAGGTCGTATTTTGTGGCACCGACAAAGGCGTTGTACCACAAGCAGATGTGCCATTGGTAGCGGATTCTAATACTGTTCCTACAAAAATATTTGCTCCATTGGGGTCAATAGTTAAGGTAAGCCCTTGTACGGTCAGTGTACCATCACCATTATCAACTTCAGGAGCGAAATTACAATCATTGAACCCCACAACAATCTCAATAAGGTCACCAAAAATCGGTGGCACGCTACAAATTACCGGATCATCATAATCGTAAATTATATCTTCGCATGTTGTACTACTTTTGAGTGTAGTAGATGCTTCGGCAGGTAAATCAGGACCGGGATTGACCATTCTTATCTGTTGAAGTTGTTCTAATGAGTAACTAGATTGAGCATTATTTGTGCTAAGGGCAAAGCAGCAAATTGAAACACAAGCTAATAATAACTTGAATGTAGGTTTCATTCTCTTCATGGTATATTATTTTTAGATATAAATGGACAAAATTGAGGATTAAAATTTTGTCTAATTATCTTAGAGCATTTTTAAAATTTTTAAAATTGAATAATCAAATCCCAAATAGCTATCGGGAGTGGTTTTGGCGAGGCATCAAAGATTTATCGGGATAAGTAACAGATTTGATGTGAAGTCAAGTTCACAAAATATTGATTATCAAGCAGAAAAAATTTTAAACATGCTCTTAAATTTAGAAATAAGTGTATTTACCAAACTGGTTTTAAAAATGTATAAGTAAGTGGAAGTACAAGTTTAAGTTCAAATAAATAATTCATTTTCAATGAATTATGAAAACTGAAAGTGTCACTTAGTTCTGTCCAACCACTTAATAATTTAATTAAAACTCAAATTAATAATTTATTTTATTTTAAATTTTTATAAATATTAAAAAAAATAATTTAAAATTATAATAAATTTACATTTCATTTATTTAGTAAATACATTACTAAAAATCACTAATCGTAAATCAATGGTTAAGTGAGTGTTTATATTTTAAAAATTAAATATATTTTTTGTGCGGTATGAAGATTTAATGTAAATATAAATAGACTTTAACATTTTCCAAAAAAAATCTCCACAAATTACAAAATAACAAAAAAGCTATGCACTGCATTGTTTTTTTGTATTATCTTTGTAAGATGGATGATTTTATACAACTCGCCGAAGAAGTGACCATACACAAGATACGCTCTGCGTGGCACGAAATAGCGCGGGTATATAACGAAGTAGCAGCAAGATACGGACTCACGCTTTCGATGGGTTTTGTGCTGCTGACGCTGTATGAGGAAGAGGGAACGCCCGTCACGAAAATTGCCCCGCGTATGGGAATGGAACCCAACAGCCTATCCCGCACGCTCAAAAATATGGAGGATAAAGCCCTCATCTATCGCCGCAAGGACAAAGTGGACAAGCGCAAAGTCTATATCCGCCCCACCGAACATGGCAAGCAAATGAGAAAGATCGCCCTGAAAGCCGTCTATCAACTCCACGATGCTATCGTCGCCGATATTCCGCAGGAAAAAGTGGATGCCTTTTTTGAAGTCATCAATCAAGTCTCCTATTCTGTCGAAAAATTCAGAGCAGAAGCGAAGGAACTTTAGGATTTTTGATTTGGGGATTTTTGATTGGTATTAGACTTTGGGCAAAGGAAATTGGGGAATTGGGAAATTAGGTAAACCTCTCTTTTTTAGAGCATGTTTGGAATTTTTCTGCCTGATAACCAATATTTTATGAACTTGGCTTCATATCGAATCAGTCACTTATCCCGATAAATCCCTTCTCCGATATTTCGCCAAAACCATAAACTATTGATTATCAGTTTGAAAAATTCCAAACATGCTCTTAGATTTTTACAAAAAGTAATTAATAACATGTTTTATTTTATTAATGAAATTTATTCATTTGATTATCAATGAGTTACGGTTCTAAACCTAATTCCCTAGTTCCCATTTTGTCCAAAGTCCAAGCTTATAAATATCACGAAAAATTAGAAATCCCTCACGCACATACACGCATGCGTGTGTGCGTGTATTTTTTTTCTTAAATAAAGTCTAATAAACAAACAAATTTCTCAAATCAATTTTTCCCGTATAAAATTTTAAAAATTGAACTAAAGTTAAATTAATCTTTCGCTTGTTTGGTCTTTTTTACTAACTTCGTGTTAGTTTAACACAAAGATGTACCAAAATACTTTCAATGTCTTCACCAAATTTTGAATTATGAATGTTGAATGACAAATAAATTTAAATATTACTTTGTTTTTTATTGATAACTAAAAACTAACAAATTAAGTATTTTTTATCATTCAAAATTTTTCATTCATCCCGATAATTATCGGGACAAAATTGGCGAACACATTAACTTTGTGTCTCATATTAAATTACCAAACACGAATTTATGAATAACCATCTACTACTACTTACTTTTCTATTTTTTATGGTGACTTTTTTCACCGTCAATGCCCAAACGACCATTCTTGATTTTGAAAGCCCTGCAACTACGGCTGATTTTGAATTTTTCGGCAGTAGTATCGCTCCCGGTCCTATGAATTTAGCCGTTGCCAATCCTTTTCCCGGTGGCATCAATACGAGTGCAACGGTTGCTGAATTTACCAAACCCGCAGGCTCGGAAGTCTGGGCAGGTGGATTTTCTGACCCACAAACCGTCATTGATTTTAGCAATGACAATGCCATCTGCCTCAAAGTATGGCTCGACCAACCGACCAATCTCCTACTCAAAGTCGAGGGCGGTCTCAACGGCGCACCCGATTGGGAACTCAACCAACAAATCAATGATGCCCAAACTTGGGTTGATGTCTGCTACAATGTAGAAGGTCAAGCTGCCGAAGGACAAATGTATACTCGTCTCACTTTATTTTTTAGCTTCGGGACGAGCCTTTCCGCAGAGGAAATTTATTATTTTGATGATGTGGTCGTCACAACTGCTGCTCCCGAACTTTTTGATGTGACCTTTTCCGTAGATATGAGCAACTATACAGCCGCTTTTGATTCGCTTTTTGTGAGTGGTACATTCAACGGCTTTTCGCCCAATTCCAACCCACTCGACGATAGCGACGGTGATGGTATCTGGACGCATACAATAGTGGATATGGCACCGGGCAGTTATGAGTATTTATTCCAATTAGACCAGTTTGGTGTCTCGGAAAATTTCAGCGATAAATTCTATGATTGTACCAATACGACCTTCGGTGCAGGCGGCGAGGTCTTTATCAATCGCACCCTCAATGTTTCCTCAACAGGCTCATTACCAACTATTTGCTGGAATAGTTGCTACGAATGTGGCGAGGCAGGAACACTTACATTCCAACTCGGCGAAGGGAATACTACACCAAGTCCCGAAGGTTTCTTCGTAGCCGGTGGCGGCAACTTCAGTGTACCCGGAGTATTCTCCATGATTAATAATGGCTCGGACATACATATCGCCAGATTTGAGAAGCCCATGGGTTTTTCTTCCTTCTATACTTATACAAATGGAGCTTGCGGCGATTTTAGCTGCAAGGAAAATATTCAAGGTCAGGATTGTGCCGACCCCGCCAACTTCGATGACAGGTTCTTAGCACCCATGAGTGGAGATACATTTGTCAGAGATTGCTTTGAATCTTGTGATATTGACCTTGCAGACGGCAGCAATTGTCTCGCTGCATTACCCATCAAATTGCTATCTTTTACAGGTCGCAATATCAACGGTATCAATGAATTGGCATGGAAAACAGCCACCGAAGAAAATAGCGATTTCTTTGAAATACAAAAAAGTACAGATGGGCTGAATTTTGCAAGAATCGGTGCTGTTGACGCTGCCGGAGAATCGCTACTGACGCTTTCTTATACCTTTGAGGATGCCACACCTGCACTTGGCAATAACTACTATCGCTTGCGTATGGTTGATTTGGACGGTACCTTTGAGTATTCAAATATTGTACAAATCGCCACACGAATTGAGGGTGACATCGCCGTATATCCCGTACCTGTCCATGACGCGCTTTACCTCATCTATGATTCGGACAATACAGGCACTATCCAAATACAAGTGGTCAATACCATCGGGCAAACACTACACACCCGCACCGAAAATACCACACAAGGTTTTAATACTTTTGAATTGGACATCAACCAACTCTCGACAGGCACTTACCTCATCCAAGTAAGGAACGACAAAGGACTTAATAAAGTCAAACGATTTGTGAAGAATTAAATTAAGCTAATTATATTTTTTTTGTTAAAAAGAAGAGGATTTCGCCTAAGTGAAATCCTCTTTTTTTTGGATATTTTAACTCAAATTGAACATTCAATATGTTCGCCAAATTAAATTACAAATCGAACGCGAATAATTTATTTATTTTTATTTTTGTAAATATTTAAATTATAAATTAATATAAATTATAATTTTTAATAATTTTAATGAAAAATTCACATCTTTGCTTATTCGGAATCATCTTTGCAGTGGCAAATTCAGAAATTTTGAGGTGTCTTTGACAATTTTTAATTTATTCGCCTTACAAATTTCATTTTGTATTTTTGCGAAATCAAAAATCAAAAATCAAAAATCAAAAATTCAAGCAATTATCCATGAAAAAGAAAATAATCGGCATGGGCATATTCCTGTGCGTATTTTTGTGTGCTTGCGCTCAAAGCAATGAACGGGAAACATACATTGAACTCTACAAACACATTGCCATCGAAGAAATGAACAGAAGCGGGATTCCTGCCAGCATCAAGCTGGCACAAGGCATTCTCGAATCTGCGTCGGGTACAAGTACACTCGCCGTCAAAGCCAACAATCACTTTGGAGTCAAATGCGGCAGCCGGTGGTCGGGCGCGACCTACTACCACTTCGACGACGACTATGACCGCAATGGCAATCTTATCAAATCTTGCTTTCGCAAATACCAATCGCCCGAACAATCTTACAGGGCGCATACCGAATTTTTGATGTCGGGTGCGCGGTATGAGTTTTTATTCAGCTATCCCAAAACCGATTATAAAAACTGGGCGCGGGGACTCAAAAAAGCAGGTTATGCCACCAACCCAAAATACGCCGATTTGCTCATTAAAATCATCCAAGATACCGACCTTGCGCGATTCGACAAAATGACGGAAGAGGTCATCGTCTATGAGCCGGAAAATCCTCAAAACCCCGACAAAGTAGAAGCTGTCACCCGCCGCAAAAGTGTCAACAACCAAATCAAAATCATCTTGGCAGCAGCAGGCGATAACTACTCCGAACTTTCGGAAATATTGGACATTCCTCTAAGCAAATTATTGAAATATAATGATGCCAAGCCCAGCCAAGTCATCCAACAAGGAGACTACATCTACATGCAGCCCAAACGCAAAAAATATCGCTACAAAAAAGAATTTCACATCGTAAAAAAAGAAGACAACATGTACCTGCTTTCCCAAAAATACGGCATCAAACTCAAACACATCTACAAGCGCAACCGCATGGAAAGCGGAACAGAACCCGCCGCAGGTCAGCGCATTTATTTGCGTAAAAAAGCGAAAACTACACCCAAATTACGCCCAAAAAATACCCCAATCACCACACCTCCAAAACCCACTCCCCAAAAACCACAAACAACAAACCCAAGCGAAACAGAAACAGCCCCTACCCCGACTACTACTACGACACTTCACATCGTAAAAGCAGGCGATACCCTATACAATATTTCAAGAAAATACAATATGACCGTAGAAGCCCTCAAAAAACTCAACGGACTCACTTCCAATGTCATTAAAATAGGACAACGCCTTAAAGTGAACTAAATGAGCGTATAACGAATACCAACTAATAAGCAATTGATAATCATTCTATTAGGTTTTAAATACGAAAAACAAACTTACAGATAATTTTGACAAAAAAAAGATGGTATATTCTCTAAATTGGGCTATATTTGGCGCTATCATACACCTACATATTTCCTAACTTGCTATAATTGAATACCATTTAATGAGACTTTTCTCACTGAAAAGTGCCTTCTTTTTTGCCTTATTATTATGGGCCACCCAAGCATCGGCACAAATCCTCCCCAGATATACAAATGTAAATTATGTAGGCGATACTTTAGAAAGGCATCTACTTGATGTATACATCCCTACCGGTCAAGGTTCACCACGCCCTGCTGTGGTATATATACACGGCGGCGGCTGGGGAAATGGGGAGAAAAAAGGCGACCTCCACCCCTACCTCTCCCGCCTCTACCAACAAGCCCAATACGTTGTGGTAGACATCAACTACCGATACAGTCTAGACAGTATTTGGCCCGCCCAACTGTATGATTGCAAGGCAGCTATTCGACACCTGCGCCACCATGCCGACACCTATAATATAGATACTTGTGCCATCGGTGTGATGGGACACTCTGCCGGAGGACATCTCGCTGCTATGCTCGGCGTTACCGGCGATGTTTACGACCTCGAAGGGTATCACCTCGGATACCCAAAAGAGACTAGTGCCGTCCAAGCTGTCGTTGATTTTTTCGGACCAACGGACTTCCTCAAAGCCGAAGAGCATTTCCCCCTTATACCACCGGATTCTTGCACTAACGCTACCGTATATTCAAGCCCCTACTCTATGACTTCCCTGCTCTTGGGTTGTCTCATTACCACCTGTCCGGAGCGTGTCCAATCTGCCAATCCCATTAGCTATATCAGTGGCAATGAGCCGCCATTTCGCATTTATCATGGTACTTTTGATTGTGTCGTGCCATTGCACCAAAGCCAAATTCTCTACGAATCGCTTACACAAAAAGGTGTTCCTACCGATTTTATTATATCTGAAAATGCAGTACATGCCGATAATGTTTTTTACAACTACGATGCCATCAACTCTTTTACTGATTTCTTTGTCGAACACCTCTCTGCCGCAGCTTGCTTCACCACATCTACTGATATTATTTCCGAAATAGAACTCAATATTTATCCCAATCCTGCCTCCGATTTTCTTTTTATTGATTTAAATAATAATGCCCCTCCCGCATCCATTCAAATTATAAATTCTAACGGAAAAATAATCGGAAATTACAACGACACTACAATCAACATCCAAACTTTACCCAAAGGCATCTACCTCATTCACCTCAAATTTGCGAAGGGAAGCATTACTCAGAAATTTATAAAAATGTAAAATATAACAATGTGTTCGCCAATTTTTAATTTTGAATGATGAAAAATATTTAATTTGTTAATTTTTAATTATCAATAAAAAATAAAGTAAAATTTAAATTCATTTGTCATTCAAAATTTGGCGAAGACATTCAATATATTTGCCAAATTAAAAATCATAAATCGCACTCCGTTTTTCAACGAAACAAGCGCGAGTAATTATCTAAATAAAGTTTAAGTTTAAGTTTAAGAACAAGTTCAAACTCTCCCGATAGCTATACGGGACAAATTTAAGCCTCCTTCGGAGGGATAAACTAATATCGCAAATTTATCGACAACATGTTGGTCTCAAAAAATTTTTAAGTGCCTATTTTTATAAATATTTAAATTTAAAACATAAATTAACACCCATATATTTCACATAACAAAGATTTTAACTTACAATCAAAAATCACACAATCAAAAATCAAAAACCCCTGATTAGTATTTTAATTACTACGAATGTCTTACTTTTGGTGAAAATTTAACATTCGCCTGTTAAAAAATTGAACATAATTACACATTTTGAGTTTATTAAGTGCTTGAAAATTAGGGTTTTATACTAATTTAAACTTAATCTTAAACTTTCCCGATAGTTATCGGGATAAACTTACAGAGATGGCAGATATCATCAGAATGCCGCTATTGAGCGACACCATGACCGAAGGTACGGTAGTCGCGTGGCACAAAAAAGTAGGCGACCAAGTAGAAGCCGGGGAGACATTATTTGAGGTAGAAACCGACAAAGCGGTGATGGAACAAGACAGTTACTACACAGGTACACTGCTCTATATCGGCGTGAAAGAAGGCGAATCTGTGCCGATTGATGCGGTCATGGCAGTCATCGGCGAACCCGGCGAAGATTACAAAGCAATACTCGAAGCAGCACTTGCAGAAACACCCGGCGCAGCTCCACAGCCTGCCGGAGAACCGGCGACTGAAGCTGCTCCTGCCCCTAGTCCGCCAGTAAGCGCACCTGCCGCACCTTCGGCTGCTCCTACACCTGTAGCTGCTCCGTCCGGCGGCAGAATCAAAGCCTCTCCTTTGGCAAAAAGCATGGCGGAAAAAGAAGGCATTGACCTCGCACAAGTAGCAGGTACAGGCGACGACGGGCGTATTGTTAAAAAAGATATTGAAGCCTTTCTTTCGACCAGAACTGCTGTCGCTGCACCCAAAGCTGCTCCTATGCAAGTTGCCGCAGCGACTGCGATGGACGAAGATATACCCCTCAGCCAAATGCGTAAAACCATTGCACGCCGCTTATCGGAAAGCAAATTTGGTGCGCCGCATTTCTATCTGACCATCAGCATTGATATGGCGAAGGCGATGGAAACCCGCAAACGTATCAACGAAATTGCGCCACAGAAAATATCTTATAACGACTTGGTAATCAAGTCAGCCGCAGCAGCTTTGCGCCAGCATCCTGCTATCAACTCCTCTTGGCTGGGTGATATCATTCGCAAAAACGGCAATATCAATATCGGTGTAGCCGTAGCCGTAGATGAAGGCTTACTCGTACCCGTAGTTCGCAATGCAGATGCCAAGACACTCTCGCAAATCAATGGCGAAGTCCGCGAATTAGCCGGCAAAGCCAAAGAACGCAAACTCTCCGGCGATGAGATGCAAGGCAACACCTTTACGATTTCCAATTTGGGTATGTTTGGCATCGAAGAATTTACGGCGATTATCAATCCGCCGGATGCTTGTATCATGGCAGTCGGTACGATTACCGAAGAACCCGTTGTGAAAGATGGCGAAATCGCCGTTGGGCATCGTATGAAAGTCACCCTTTCCTGCGACCACCGCGTAGTAGATGGTGCCACAGGCGCACAATTCCTCCAAACATTCAAATCCATCATGGAAGACCCGATTCGCATGATTGTTTGATGAAAATGAGTTGACGAGTTGTGGAATTGACGAGTTGACGAATTTGAAGTATTCAAAATATCTGAGCCGTAAATTATTCTTAATGAATAATTTACGGCTTTTTTTATGGTATAAAATGATTTAATGCAACCGTTAAAAGAATTGGACTTTGGACAAAATGGGGAACTAGGGAATTGGGGAATTAGGTTTAGAACCGTAACTAATTGATAATCAATTGAATAAATTTCATCAATAAAATAAAACATGTTATTAATTACTTTTTGTAAAAATCTAAAAAAGAATAATTAACACGTATTTCGTATTTCTTTATTGTGTATGATTTTTTATTGTAAAATATTTTTCTTATTATTAAAAATAAATTTTGTAATTAGTTGATTTTAAAATTAAAGGACAAACTTTACTCGCCTTGCATTTTGAAAATGCAAGGCGAGTAGGCTGCCCGAAAAGATGTGGGGTATCGTTAGATTTTGAAAATGTCCGTCGAGTAGCTTGGCTAGCCATTTAACTTTGCCTAAAGCAAATACTCGTCAGACGAATCCCTTTAGAGCATGTTTAAATTTTTTCTGCCTGATAACCAACATTTTATGAACTTGGCTTCACATCAAATCGGTCATTTATCCCGATAAACTCCCTCTTTGATGCCTCGCCAAAACCATAAACTGTTGATTATCAGTTTGAAAA
>CALCMV010000055.1 GCA_937967535.1 uncultured Saprospiraceae bacterium | reverse complement strand
TCTGGACCATGCGATGTGGTTTCACTGTGATTTCAAAATGGACGAGTGGTTGCTATACGCTATCGACAGTCCGAGTGCTTCCAATTCGCGCGGCTTTTCGCGGGGAATGCTTTTCAATCGCTCCGGCAAATTGGTGGCTTCGGTGGTGCAGGAAGGGCTGATGCGGCAGATGAAAAAAGAGTGATTTTTGATTTTTGATTGGGTGATTTTTGATTGAATTGATTTTTTAGTGAAAAAAATCATACTACTATACATGATGAGAACTTGCCACAAAGTCACAAAGGGTAAATCGCTGATAATTAAGTAAATATAATTTTTAAAATTCTTTGTGTCTTTGTGCCTTCGTGGCGATGTATAGTAGTATGGAAAAAAATATCATTTTTGTATATTAATAACTGGTAATCAATACATAATTCATGTAGAATGAAATGTATGTAAAATTTTCAACTGCATTTTTTTACATAAATTCGTGTAGTCAACTACATAAATTCACGTAAATTCATGTAGTTAACTACACGAATTTCACTTTTTTCTCCATATTAATGCCGCTTTTTTGTTTAAATTAAATTTGAATAAAGAAAAATCTGCCTAAAATTGGATAGATTTCCAATGCGTGCATTATATTTGGAACGTAACACAGACATTCTTGTCTGTATTGTAATACGGCACAGACAGGAATGTCTGTGTTACGATGAACTTTATTATGATAGGTCAAATATTATTTATATTACTAACACTGGTGACATTCGGGATTGCATTTCGTAAATATTCGCAATTGAGGCGTAATATTTTGTTGGGAAAAGATGTAAAAATCGAAGGCGATACGGGGCAGCGTTTTAAGAATATGATGCTGATTGCATTTGGGCAGAAAAAAATGTTCAAACGCATCATTCCTGCTGTGATGCACTTATTTATATATGTCGCTTTTTTATTTACTCAAATTGAATTGATTGAGATTTTTGTGGATGGACTGTCGGGTAAACATCGCTTTTTCAGACCTTATCTTGGTGGCGTATATACGACTTTAATTAGCTTTATTGAGTTATTGTCTTTGGGGGCATTTGTGGCGACTTTGGTGTTTTTGATTCGCCGGAATTTGTTGAAAGTACCGCGTTTTCATATGGATGAAATGACGGGTTGGCCCAAGTTGGACGGTAATCTGATATTGTATGCGGAGATTTTGTTGCTTATCGGAATTTTTAGCATGAATGGTGCAGATGAGGTATTGTACAATGCAGGGGCAACACACGCCGTAGGTGCAAGCGGACAAGGTTCGTTTGGTTTTGCGATTAGTCAATGGCTTGGTCCTGCTTTGTTTGGTGGAATGAGTGTCGGTGCGCTTGAATTTGTGGAGCGATTTGGCTGGTGGATGCACATTATCGTAGTGTTTACCTTTTTGAATTATTTGCCTTACTCCAAGCATTTGCATATCCTGTTGGCATTTCCGAATGTGTATTTTTCCAAACTCACTTCACGCGGCGAGATGGATAATATGCCCGAAATCATGAACGAAGTAAAAAGTATGATGGGCTTGATACCGGAGAGCGAAGCCGCACCCGCAGGCGACCCGAATGATATGCCCAAATTTGGCGCAAGCGATGTATTTGATTTGACTTGGAAAAATATGTTGGATGCGTATACTTGTACGGAGTGTGGGCGTTGTTCGTCGGTGTGTCCTGCGAATATGACGGGGAAGAAACTTTCGCCCCGAAAAATAATGATGGATGTGCGCGACCGCGCCGAAGAAATTGGTAAACACTTGGATACCAACAATTTAGAAGTAATAGCAGCCGACAAGAAAGAAGGCGCAACACAAGTCACAAAGGAAAATTTTGATGATGGCAAATCCTTATTTGACTACATTTCTAATGAAGAAATACACGCTTGTACTACATGCAATGCTTGTGTGGAGGCATGTCCTGTAATGATAAATCCACTGGATATTATCCTGCAATTGCGCCGCCACGAAATACTGGATTTGGCAGCCGGACCGGGCGATTGGACTCCAATGTTTACAAGTATCGAAAATAGTGGTTCGGTATGGCAAATACCGGACGCAAGAGATAAGTGGGCTACTGAAATGAGTGAATGATGAAATGCTACAATGTCAATGAGTGAATGAGTGAATTTTGAATGAGTGAATGTTTTTTTAATGCTACAATGCGATAGTGATGTAATGCTACAATGTGTTGAAATGTTCTAATTAACATTCGATGTTCAGACCCTATTTAGTGAGAAAGTAGTGCGGTGAGTGAAGTATATTCTGGTAGGGTGGTGATGGTGTGTTTTCTTTGGTTGTGAATAAAGCGGTATTGCCCGAAAGTGGTGTTAATGATTTGATATTGAGTTTTTAAAAAAAATAAAGAGCAGCCGTTCATACTACTATACATCGCCACGAAGGCACAAAGACACAAAGAATTTTTAAAATTATATTTACTTAATTATCAGCGATTTACCCTTTGTGTCTTTGTGACTTTGTGGCAAGTTTCCTATCATGTAAGCAGTATGGCAGCCGTTTTTCCAATAAAAAAATAAAAAAAATCTCGCGTTTGTAACTTCATTGTAGCATTACATCATTATCGCATTGTAACATTAAATATTCACTCATTCGCTCATTCAAAATTCACTCATTATCATTGTAGCATTAAAGCATTTCAGCATTAAAATAAAAGAACACCTACCTCGGATATAGGGATACCAAAGCAGGTGTATAACAAGCGATAGAACTTATAATGACGAATAGGAATTATCTGCTCCTATCATTGCTTTCCTTTCATCTTCTCGGGTGCAGTAGTAGAAATAATTGAAGACTACTGTAGTTTCTCCATCAATTAGATAGTAATAAATACCAGTTTCAATATCTTTTGGAGTAAGCTGATACTTAGTGCTACCGGGAGGGAGTTCTACTTCAAGGATTCGCCTGTCAGTATAGTTATTAATGCATAATTTTGTGTGTTCTTGAAGAGGATGCTCAAATTGGAAGCAAATCGTTCCGATATGAACGTCATTTTCGTAGGGACTAATGATTTGCAAGGGATGATTACATGGAGCAGTAGCACGTCGTTTGTGCGATGATGGAGTGTCTGCGTCAATGTTGGTACGTATAGCATCGTTCATCAGATGTTCTTTTTCATGCTCCAACAAAAAAGAGACCTTAGAACGGCATTTAGAGGAATGTTCCAAATGGCGGATAAGCCATATAGGAAGTTCATTCAATTTTCCAACCAACATTTTTTCTACGCAAACAGCTACTCCTTGCGGGGTCAATTCTCCCCGCTGATTAAGCAGTGTTCGTTTTACCATCTTAGAGGGCTTTAGGCAAATTTAAGTTTAAGATTAAGATTAAGATTAAGACTAAATCTTTGGGTGTATGTGTATTTAAAGTATAGAAGATAAATCTTTTGCTTACACCTAAACTTACTAAGTTTAACAACAAAATAAACGGATGTTTTCTGAGGAAAATGCTTCTGAATAGCTTAAGGAAGTAGTCTGTTAAAGTCTATAGTAGATTTTTTTTTGTCTATTACATAGTATAATTTTTGATGAAAGAGAATGGCGGGGTATAAGTTTAAGATGAAATCTAATACTATTTCAAACAAGCGATGTCGTATAAAAACGAACATCTTTTGTCGATATTCTTCATTGAAAATACTTCCCGATAGCTATCGGATTAGCGAAGGCTATGTCTGCGTTTTTCACCTCGACTATCAACAAAATCTGTCCATTTTTATTTGCGACATTAAGTATTTAACTGGACTTTGGACATTGGGGAATTAGGAAATTTGGTATTAGGTAAATTGTTTTTTATCAAATAACTATAAAATTTAATTAATTGAATATTTTTTACCTTAATAAAAATTAAATAACTGATAATCAATTACTTATGAT